>NZ_PZKN01000003.1 GCF_003046795.1 Desulfonatronum sp. SC1
ACCTTTTCCTTGTGGCCGTCGTAACGCGCCTCGGGATCGTGTGGGTTGTTCAAAGCGCTACCTCTGAACTCCTGGTCCAGTTTCACCTCGACGATATCGTCCTGGACCTGGATCTGCTCTCTGGCCAGCCGCTGAAGCAATTGGAAGGACTCCAGGCCTGAGACCGAGGCATGTTCGGCGAAACGATCAATCAAAAAGAGGATGTCCTTGGCCGCCTCGACCAGGATTTGCTTATACTGGCTGGGCTTGCCAGCCGTAAACCATGTATCTTTTTCTTTCTTCGGCACGTATCTTTCCCGGGTCTCCTCAGGAAGGCGGGAAAAGATGATCGGGTGGCACTTGTTCAGTTCTTTGTAGAATAATTGAATCGTGGTTCGATAAAGTTCCAGCCTGGACATCTGCTTCAAGTGCGTACCAACAAGGGTTGAGTCCTTTCGCTGGATGCCGTGTTCAAGCTTGAGCCTTTCACTGATTCGTTCCAAGACCTGCTCGAAAACCAAGTGGCCCTCACCAAGCAATTTGGCTCTGTAAGAGTAGTAGGTCCGTTGCGAAAGATAGGCGTCCCTGGGCAGATCGAGGGCATACCGGACGGTATCGTAAAAGCAGTAAGCCTCGACGGCCTCCTCGTCGGTGAAGTCCATGAGGGCTTGGATGATAAACAATCCGAGCATGGACTGAATATCTTTAGTAGGCCTCCCAGTATCGACAGAGAAATGTTTTTTGAACATAGTAACTGGGAGATGTGGCAATATTTCTTGCCTAAACGTATAATAAACAGTCTTCTTGATAGCACTTGACTGTTTACCTGGAAGCAAAAATGTATCGTCTATAAGGCTTATCCTGTTCCTATTCTTGTATCGCAACACAGCAGTGACCTCGTTTTTTCAAATTGTATATCACCACTATAGTATATAATGCAAGTAAATTTTTATGTTAAATTGAATGTCTGTCCGGACTTTTTGCAGTAACACCAATGATTAATGATATATATGTTGCTATCTGTCGCTGATATCAGTCCGGTTGATACGCCTATCAAGGTGGTGAAAAGTAGCCTTAAATTATTTCACGTCCGCCACGACAAGACGACGAACAACATCTTTGATTCCCTTCATTGCCATATGTAGGGAAAGTGCCCCAAACCTAAACCGGCTAAATCCAGACTTGATTTAGCCAAATTACGTCTCGTTTTCAGTGTATGCACCCCTTTTGATTAAAGGTGACTGATGGGGATGCCTCCAGCAGTTGCTTCAACTGGGATTGCACACTATGCTACGTTGTTGCGTAAATTTCACGTCCGATGTTTGTGAACTGTTTTTACTGGAAGATCTTAACACAAATTTTAACAAATTGGGGATAATGCGATGGATGTTAAAAAAATGTGGGGAGTAATTTTTGTCGTTCTTGGTGTTGGCCTTGTTTGTTGGGGAGGGTATTCCCTAGTTCAAGTGTCTTCTGCTTCTGCACAGATGAAGCAACTTGGAGGAAGCATGCTACTTGATGTTATGGGGGTAAATGAAGCTATTTCTGCAGCCAGGAATAGAGGAATAGTTATTCTTGTTTTAGGTCTTGCAGCAGCGGTAGGCGGCACATTGCTATTGAAAGAGAAAAATAAAGAATTATCTACAAGCTAGGCAAAAAGAGGGCAATAGCTTGATAAACATCGTACAAGAAATAGGGCTCTTAGACGCTTGATGTGGAATAGGCGTAACAGTCCGACATTGTACGCAATTTCTGAAGGGACGTAAAGAGCCTCCGGGTGCTACATGATTTTGGGCTCAATTCCCAGTCAATGTCGAAGAAACCCTTTTCTGATGACGTTATCAACCTTTTTCACCAACAAGAACGCCGGGTCCATGAAAATGGACCCGGCGTTCTTGTTGGTGAAGCCCTCCAAGACTCAGGGAGGCGGTTGTTTTATGGGGGTTACTCTCCCCGTCCGGAATCGCAGGGCTCGCCGGAGGCGTCTGGCCCGGCGTGCTCGGCGGTGTCCGTGAGCACGCAGGCCGGCAGCGGGGCCACGTTGGCCTCGTCGTATGGGTTGGCCTCGGCCATCAGGTTCAGGATCTTCCAACGTTCGTTGACCTCGTGTTCCACGGCTTCACGCAGCTTCTTGGCGTCCACGGGATTGGACTTGGCCAGGGCCGCGAAGCGGTTTTCGGTCAGCAGGAAGTCCTGGATGGTGCCGTCCGGGGCCTTGGAGTCGATGACCAGCGGGTTTTCGCCGCGCAGGGCACGACGGGGGTCGTCGCGGAACAGGGGCCAGTAGCCGGATTCCACGGCATTCTTGGTCTGCTCCTGGGTCTTGCCCATGCCCTTCTTCAGCCCCTGGTTGATGCAGGGGGCGTAGGCGATGATGATCGAGGGGCCCTTGTAGCTTTCCGCCTCGGTCAGGGCCTTGAGGAACTGGTTCTTGTTCGCGCCCATGCCCACGGCGGCCACGTAGACGTAGCCGTAGGTCATCAGCATCCGGGCCAAATCCTTCTTGCGGATTTGCTTGCCGGCCGCGGCGAACTTGGCGATGGCCCCGGTGGGCGTGGCCTTGGAGGACTGCCCGCCGGTGTTGGAGTAGACTTCGGTATCCATGACCAGGATGTTCATGTCGTCGCCCGAGGCCATGACGTGGTCCAGGCCGCCGAAGCCGATGTCATAGGCCCAGCCGTCGCCGCCAAAGGACCAGATGGACTTCTTGGTGTACAGATCGGCGCAGGTCTTGATTTCCGCGTACTTGGAATCCGCGTTGTTTGCCAGCAGGGCCTTGAGCTTGTCGCCGGCGGCCCTGGAAGCATCCGGGTCGTCCTTTCCGGCCAGCCAGGAACGCATGGCCGAGGCCAACTCGCCGTCCGCGCCGTTGTTCAGCACGGCTTCCATCAGCTGGGCCAGTCGCTCCCGGCGCTGCCGGATGCCCTGGGCAATGCCGTAGCCGAACTCCGCGCAGTCTTCGAACAGGGAGTTGCCCCAGGCCGGGCCGTGGCCGTCCTTGTTCACCGCGTACGGGGTGGACGGAGCGGACGCGCCCCAGATGGAGGAGCAGCCCGTGGCGTTGGTGATGATCATCCGCTCGCCGTAGAGCTGGGTGATGACCTTGACGTAGGGCGTCTCGCCGCATCCGGCGCAGGCCCCGGAGAACTCCATCAGGGACTTCTGGAACTGGCTGCCCTTGACCGAGGTCCGGCTCATGACGGTGTCCTTGAAGGGCACGGTCACGGCGAAGTCGTAGTTGCTGACCTGGGCAGTGGTCTGGGTGGCCAAGTACTTCATGACCAGGGCCTTTTCCTTGGACGGGCAGATGTCCGCGCAGTTGCCGAAGGTCGGTATCGATATCGGAGTCGGTAACGGAGTCGGAATCGGGACAAAATGGTTTTGGAGCGCATCCCAGCGTTTTCAATTCCGATCCCGATTCCGATAACAGCATTACTCTGTGCTGAATAGTTACTCGGTAACGTACCCATCCTGTTCCGGCCAGGGTATGTAAAGACTTTTGCCTGTGTTTCTGCTACCAGCTACTGCCTGTCATACTTCGCAATCCAGCATTCCGGCCTTCAGACCTTGAACCCGATCCCGATCCCGATCCCGACTCTGGCAACAGGATGGCATTATGGTAAGCAGTCGCGGCGAAAATTCCAATCCGAACCAGGCAAACGAGAGAGACGGGTGTAAGTCTGTATCGGCATGCCTTGCCTGCGCGTTGTCCTCGAAAGGGACAGGTACGGAATGCAGATTTTCCGAGTATCTCTGGTACATCCTCGGATGTGCGATGCTCGTACTTTTGTTCATTGTCAGCAGGTATAACGCCACGCTCTTTCAGGCCATGGCGGAGATTTTCTCCATTGCCGTGGCCTGGGCCGTGTTCATGGTGGTCTGGAACGCTCGACGCTTCATCAACAACGACGCCTTGCTCCTGTTGGGCTCGGCCTATTTGTTCATTGGCTTCACCGATCTCCTGCACGCATTGGCCTTGCTGCAAAGAGATATTTTCTTCGATGCGCCGAACGTGGACCTTCCAACCCAGCTCTGGCTTGCCGGACGGTATATGGAGGGACTGGCCATGCTGCTTTTCGCGCTTGTCCTGGGCCGCACCTTCCGTCCCTTCTTCGGGTTGTTATTTTGGGCCGGCCTGGCTCTTTTCCTGTTGGCCGCCATTTTTTACTGGCGGGTGTTTCCGGTCACGTATGTGGAAGGCGAGGGGCTGACTCCCTTCAAACTGTGGAGTGAATTCGTCGTCTGCCTGTTCCTGCTGGTCGCCCTGGCGGTGCTTTTTCGCCGTCGCGGCCTGCTCGACGTCAGGGTTTACAGGCTGATTTTTCTGGCCATGGTTACATCCCTGGCCTCTGAATCCACCTTCGTTTTTCACACCTGCGTCGACTGTCCTCCCAATGTCTTCGGCCATTTTTTGAAAATCATCTCCTGTCTGTTCATCTATCTGGCACTGATCCGGTCCGGGTTAAAACATCCTTTTGATCTGTTGTTTCGTGACCTGGAGCGGGATAAGGAGGAACTTTTGGCGACCAAACAGCATCTGAACCTGATTTTCGACACGGCTCCGGTCCTGATTTGGCAAAAAGACCGCAATGGAACCTACTTGGCGGTGAACAGGGTCTTCTGTCAGACAGTGGGTGTGGAGCCGGAGCAGGCTGTCGGCAAGACCGACCAGGACATCTTTCCGCCAAAGATCGCGCGGAAATTCGTTCTGGACGATCAGGAGGTGCTGCGCACGGGTCGCGACAAGATCGGCATGGAGGAGCAGTACGTCGGCACCACGGGGAGGCTGGGCTGGGTCGTGACGGACAAGCTGGCCTACCGTGACCGAAACGGCAACATCGCCGGAACCATCGGCTTTGCCAAGGATGTCACCGAGCGCAAGCAGGCCCAGATGCGCGAAAAGACTCAGCAGGAACAACTGACCCAGGCCGCCAAGATGACCGCGCTGGGGACCCTGGTGGCAGGCGTGGCCCACGAGGTGAACAACCCCAACAATTTCATCATCCTGAACACGCCCCTGCTGGAGGAAGTCTGGGCCGACTCCCTGCCGGTCCTGGACACGCACCATGCCGGTCATCCGGAGTTCAGGCTGGCCGGGATGCCGTATCCGCCGATGCGCGATAACGTGGCCAGGCTGTTCTCGGGCATCCATGAAGGAAGCAAGCGGATCAAGCGGATCGTCGCCGAGCTGAAGACGTTTGCGCGGCAGCTTCCCCTGGACATGGGAAGCGAGGTGCGGCTGAACGAGGTCGTTGAGGCGGCCCTGACCATGCTCCGCAAGACCATCGCCGAGCATACCAATCTGTTCGAGACGCGGTTGGACCCGAATCTTCCCTCAGTGCGCGGAGACTTTCAAAAACTGGAGCAGGTCGTCGTCAATCTGCTGATCAACGCCTGTCAGGCCTTGCCGGACAAGGACCGCCGAATCGTCCTGGAAACCTATTCCGATTTGGACGAGGAAGCCGTGGTTTTACGCATCACTGATGAAGGGGAGGGGATCGCCCCGGAAAATATTGAACGGATCTGCGATCCATTCTTCAGCACCCGACACGACATCGGCGGCACCGGCTTGGGCTTGTCCATCACCTCGTCGATCATCCAGAGTCATAAAGGCCGGATGACCTTTGATTCCGCGCCGGGCTTGGGGACCACCGTGACGATTTTTCTCAAGGCGCTATCATGAAGCCGAACACCGAATACGCATGGCCCATATTTCTCGTGGATGATGAAGAGCCACTTTTGGACAGCCTGAGCATGACTTTGCTCGCGGCCGGGTTTGAGAACCTGGAGGCCTTCACCGACGGCCAGGCCGTGCTGGACCGGCTTCCGGATGTCCGGTGCGCTCTGTTGTTGCTGGACTTGTTCATGCCGGGCAGGGTTCATGGGGAAGCGATCCTTGAGCGTTTTCGGTCCGAGGCTCCCCATGTTCCCGTAGTGATGGTCACCGGCGTGGACGAAACCGAAACGGCCGTTCGCTGCATGAAGGCCGGAGCCTTCGACTACCTGATCAAGCCGGTGGAACAGACTCTGTTGCTGGCCACGGTGCATCGCGCTCTGGCCCATGCCCGGCTGTTGCGCCAAAACATTCATCTGCGCGACAAGCTTCTTTCGGAGCGCCTGGACCAACCCGAGGCCTTCAGCGGGATCATCACCGAAAATCGCCAAATGCAGGCCATCTTCCGGTACATGGAGGTGATCGCGCCCACGGCCGAGCCGGTGCTGATCACCGGAGAGACCGGGACGGGCAAGGATCTCACGGCCACGGCTCTGCACCGACTCAGTGGGCGAAGCGGGCCGTTTGTCGCCGTCAACGTGGCCGGCCTGGACGACAACATGTTCGCGGACACGTTGTTCGGTCACGTCAAGGGGGCGTTCACCGACGCCGGGCAAGACCGGCGGGGCATAGTGGAGCAGGCCGCGGAAGGGACGCTATTCCTGGACGAGATCGGCGACTTGTCCCTTGCCTCGCAGATCAAGCTGCTCAAGTTGATCCAGGATGACGAGTTCTTTCCCCTGGGCGCGGAAAGGCCGCGCCGGAGCAGGGCGCGGATCGTGGCGGCCACCAACCAGGACCTGGAAGCTGCCGAACGCAAGGGTCTTTTTCGCAAGGACCTGTTCTACAGGATCAACACCTACCATGTGCATCTGCCTCCCCTGCGGGAGCGGGGTCGCGACGTCCTGCGTCTGGCGGAGCATTATCTGCGTCAGACCTGTGAAACCTTGAAGATCCCCTATGAACGGATCGGCCCTCCGTTGGCGGATCGGCTGCTGTCCCATCCCTTTCCGGGAAATGTCCGGGAACTGCGCTCCCTGATCTTCAACTCCATGGCCCAGGGCGGGCTTCAGGCGTTGGAGAGAAACATGTCCGCCCTGGTCAAGGCCCCCGCCCGTCACTTCGATGTTCCGGTCCCGGGAATGGCACTGGGAACGGACATCCTCTTCCCCGATCCCCTGCCGACCATGGACCAGACCGTTCAGGAACTGGTCCGGGAAGCCCTGCGTCGCTCCGGAGGCAACCAAGCGGCCGCCGCTCGAATGCTCGGCATTTCCCGGCAGGCCATGCACCAGCGGCTCAGTCAGCGGCGATAGAGCAGATCATATTTTGATATCCCGACGGGATAAAATCGAGTAGGGGCAACCCCCGTGGTTGCCCTTTTCGAGGCGTTTTCCCAAGGTCGCGAATCAGGCAGGGCAGGCACGGGGGCCTGCCCCTACAAAATCCGGGGCCTGTGCGCACACTTCCCCCCGCGTCAACCCAGCTTGACGGAAATCATCCGTCAAGCTGGGTTGACCTCACCATCTATCACGCTGCAAAAACTCTCTTTCCCCCATATCCCTCCTGACCGCCGTCAATCTGGCTTGACACTGTTGCCGATAGGGCGCGCGCCTAATTCCTGGGCAATAGATCTGTATTTCAATTGGTTGAATCGCAAATACTCCCTGGCACGGCAAATGCTTCTGGCAGGCATGGCACCATGTCGGTCAATCAGGGTCGAACATGGCGGACGGCAACCATCTGAACAGGTGAACAGTGTCCCAAAAAACGATCCTCATCGTGGACGACGAAGAAGAGGTCCTCTTTTCCCTCGGGCTTGTCCTGCGTCGGGCCGGTTACACCGTGCTGGAGGCCGGGCATGGGATCGAGGCTTTGTCGGTAATGGCTGAGGCCGTTCGAACCGGACAAGGGATCGACCTGGTGATTACGGACCTGAGGATGCCGTATATGGACGGCCCGGAACTGGTGGCCGCCATGCATCGCGGGGGATTTACCCCGAACGTCATGGTCATGACCGGGTATGCCCACGACGCGCTTGCCGCGGAGTGGCAGTGTAAAGGATGTCCCAAAATCATTTACAAACCCTTTGAAGCCGTGGAGTTGTTGCGGGAGGTCGCCGGGGTTTTGGCGGGGCCGCCCGTATGCGTCGCTATGATGGATGCGTAAGAAGTGAACACATTAACCAGGAGGGAGTCACATGAAAAATATTAAACTTGGAGTGAAGCTTATTGGCGGATTCGCTATTGTGGCCTTGATTGTCTTCATCGTGGGGGCGTTTGGTTGGTATGAAGCGCGGAATCTGGCCGGGCAGATCAACGAGGTGGGACGCGTTCGGCTGCCCAGTGTCGAGGCCTTGATGGAAATCGAAAAAAGCTACGAATCTCTGCGCGTGGCGCAGCGAACCCTGCTTGTGCCGGGCTTGAGCCGGGAGGACAACCAGCGCCAGGTCGATATCCTGACCAGATTGCGGGCTGATATCGCGAAGCTGCGGGAAACCTTCGAAGCCCTGCCGGCCACGGCCGAGGAGACGGCGCTGTGGCGGCAGGCGGCGGCATCTTTGGACCAGTGGCGGGATGTCAATGACAGGTTTATCCAAATGGCCAGGGAGCTGCATCAGACGGGAATCAATAACCCGGCCAACCTGCGGGGAAATCTGGAACAGTTTCGAGCGGATCACCATGCATTGGTGGGCCAGGCCTACGGCTTGATCACCCGTAACGTGCAGTTCGAGGGCGGGGACAACCCCGAGGCCTGTAATTTTGGGCGTTGGCTGGCCGGATTCAGGACCGAGAACCCGCGACTTCTTGACATCTTGCGGCGCATGCCCGCCTCCCATAATCCTTTCCACCAGTCCATCGGCAGGATCAAGGAGCGGATGCAGGTGGGCGACGTGGACGGGGCCAACCGGATTCTGGCTCAGGAAAGCTTGCCCATGGCCCGGCAGACCTTCGAGCTTTTTGATGAGCTGCTGGCCGTGGCCCAGGAAGCGGAAACCATGTTCGAGAACATGACCCAGACCGCCATGGTTACGGTGCGGGAGCGGCAGGCTGAGGCGCTGAGAAACCTGAGCCAAGTGCTGGAGCTCAATCAGCAGTACGCAGCCGAAGCGGTGGAAATCGCGGAAGCCGAGGCGGCCATGGCCCAATTCGTGGCCATTCTCGGGATCGTTCTTGGCGTGATTTTGGCCCTGGGCTTGGGTATCCTTTTGACCATGGCCATCACCCGACCGGTTGCCAAGGGTGTGCGCTTTTCCGAGGACCTTTCCGAAGGTGAGCTGGATGCCAAGCTGGATGTGGACCAGAAGGACGAGATCGGCGTTCTGGGTCAGGCCATGCAATCCATGCAGGCCAAGCTCCGGGAGATCGTGGGCGAGGTCAAGGCGGCGTCGGAGAACGTGGCGTCGGGAAGCGAGGAGCTTTCGGCCTCGGCCGAGCAGATGTCCCAGGGGGCCACGGAACAGGCTGCTGCCGTAGAGGAAGTTTCGTCGAGCATGGAAGAGATGACCGCGAACATCAAGCAGAACGCGGACAACGCGGCCCAGACCGAGAAGATCGCCCTGCAGGCGGCCAAGGACGCCCAGGAAGGCGGGCAGGCCGTGTCCCAGACCGTGACGGCCATGAAGCAGATCGCGGAGAAGATTTCCATCATTGAGGAAATCGCCCGCCAGACCAACCTCCTGGCCCTGAACGCGGCCATTGAGGCGGCCCGGGCCGGGGATGCGGGCAAGGGGTTCGCGGTCGTCGCCGCCGAAGTGCGCAAGCTGGCCGAGCGCAGCGGTTCCGCGGCTACGGAAATCAGCGAACTGTCCAGGTCCAGCGTGCAGGTAGCCGAGCAGGCCGGGCAAATGCTGGTCAAGATCGTCCCGGACATTCAGCGCACCGCGGAATTGATCCAGGAGATCAACGCGGCCAGCCGGGAACAGAGCATCGGCGTGGAGCAGATCAACAAGGCCATCCAGCAACTGGATCAGGTCATTCAGCAGAACGCCTCGGCCGCCGAGGAAATGGCCTCCACCTCCGAGGAACTGTCCAGTCAGGCCGAGGAACTTCAAGCCACCATGGCCTTCTTCAAGATGAGTGGTTCGGGTACATTGTCCCGATCCCGAAAGACCACCGGGCGCACCACGCACACCAACATGCTTGCCCCAACCCCACGAAAAGCCGCTCTCATTGCCGCTCAGTCGGCCAAGGCACGGGGATTGGCCTTGGACATGGGGCCGGATAAGGGCGATGACGAGTTCGAGAAGTTCTAGGGTCGAATGGGTTCAACGGTTCAACGGTTCACGGTTCAACGGTTAGGGTCGTACTATCCGCCTCATCAACCGTTGAACTGTTGAACCATGAACCCATGAACCATAAAAATCCCGGAGGCAAACGATATGGACGAAAAACAGAGTAAGAATTTGAATCAATACCTGACTTTCACCCTGGACAAGGAACTGTACGCCATGGACATTGCCAAGGTCCGGGAGGTGCTGGAGTATACGGACATCACCCGGGTACCGCGAACACCAGAATTTTTGCGCGGGGTGATCAATGTTCGGGGGCGGGCGGTGCCCGTGGTGGACATGCGCCTCAAGTTCGGCTTGAGCAGGACCGAGCAGACCGTGAACACCTGCATCATCATCACCGAAGTGGATGTGGACGGGGAGTCCACGGTCTTGGGGGCCCTGGCCGATTCGGTTCGGGAAGTGTTCGATTTGGGGCCGGACCAGATCGAACCCGCTCCAAGGCTGGGCACGAGGATCAAGACCGAGTTCATCGAGGGCATGGGCAAGCAGGGCGACGAGTTCATTATCATCCTGAACATCGACAAGATTTTTTCAGCGGATGAACTCTCCGTGGTGCTGGGGGTTGGAGAAGAGGAAACCAAGGTGGCGTAATTCTTCTCATTGGCGACGGTTCTCCGGATCGCGGATGGTCGCGGTCCGGAGAATCATTTTTACTGCTTTCCAATAGTCTTTTGTAGTTATATTTCCGTTTTCATATTGTCATTTCCCCGTCGTAATTTCCCATATATGCGCCAGTCATATATGGATCGAGAACAAATCCGCCCCGGCCCGCATCATCTTTTCCGTGACATCCGACACAAAGGCAGGATAATTACCATATTGCAAGGCATTGATCCGTCACTTGAGCAGATCCTCGCGCATCTTCTGGAGAACCGCGGGATTGATTTTTCCGGCTACCATCCGGCAATGCTGGAGCGTCGCGTCAGGCAGCGTCGGCGCGTCGCGGGATGTGGGGACATGGCCGGGTATTGCACCTATTTGCTGAACAACCCAGGTGAAATCGACAATCTCCTGGATGCGATAACCATCAATGTCAGCCTGTTTTTCCGGGACTCCCTGACCTTCGAGTTGATCGCGGATCAAATTCTGCCGGCCCTTGCCAGGGAGAAAATGAACCGAAACGAGGCCTCGCTGCGGATTTGGTCCGCCGGTTGCGCTCGGGGCGAGGAACCGTATTCCATGGCCATTTTGGTCCATGAACTGCGCGACAAGGAAGGTTGGCCCGAGCACGTGCATTTTTTCGCCACGGACATTGACCCCAAGGCTCTGGGCGCGGCGGCCAAGGCTCAGTATGCGCCGGAAAGCCTGCAAAACGTGAAATTCAGGCTGTTGAACAAATACTTTTCCCGGCACGGCGAAGTGTTTGCCCTGAATCCGGAGATCCGGGAGATGGTTACGTTCTCGCGCTACGACTTGCTGGACAAAGCGCACGGCGTTCCCCCGGAAAGCGTGTTCGGCGACTTCGACCTGGTGTTGTGCCGCAACGTGCTGATCTATTTTAACCTGCATTACCAGGCCGGGATATTCGAGCGGCTTTATCGCGCACTCAGTCCCAGGGGATTTCTCGTGTTGGGCATGGCGGAAAAGCCTCCGGAATGTTTTCGGAATCATTTCCAACGGGTGTTCGCGTTCAGCCGGATTTATGGCAGGCGATAGGAGCTAATAGGCGGATATGAAGCTCAAAGACATGCGCATCAGGACACAAATCAGGCTCGGTATGGGGGCGATCCTGCTGCTGGTAGCCACACTCGCGGCATTGGCCTGGTTCCAGACGGATCAGCTTTGGCGGCAAACCAAGGTCCTTTACGAGCACCCTCTTGAAGTTCGCCGGGCCATCGGGGAACTGAAAGCCGACGTCCTGACCATCCATTGGGCCATGGAGGAATTGGTCGCGCATGACACTCCCCGAAACGTTGAGCACATTCTTGCGCTGATTACCGCCCACGAAGCCAATGCCAGGGCGCAGTTCGATATCCTGTTCGACCGCTATTCCGGGGATCGAGTGGATGTCGAAGTTTTGTTCCTGGCCGTGGAAGGATGCCGGGCAAATCGCGAAGAAGTTCTCCGGCTGTTCCGGGCCGAGAATATTGACACGGCCCGAGCCGCGAACATTCACAAGGAGGTCGGGCCGGACACCCCCCATTTGCGGGAGGTGATGGGCCTGCTCCGGAGGGTGGACGACACCTCCCGCGATTTCGCGGACCATTACTACCTGACCGCATCGACGCATCATCGGACAATGACCGCCAACATGGTGGTTGCCGTGACCGCCATCATCTTGTTGACGGCAACCATCGGCTATTTCTTTTATACCTGGATCAGCAGCCCCTTGCGGGAGTTGACTGTCTTGGCAAGACGGTTTCGGGAAGGAGACTTCGGCGTCCGCGGCCGTAACGCACCGGCCAATGAATTCGGAACGCTTGCGGAGGCGTTCAACCAGATGGCGGAATCCATTTCCTCGCAGATGGAACTGCGGAATATCAATGAACATATTTCAGAAACCCTGTTGAGCGCCAATGAGCTTTCCGCATTCAGAAAAGATCTCCTGAACACGCTGTTGGAGGCGACGGATTCCCAGATGGGGGCGTATTTCAGGCTCAACACCACGGAAGACGTCTTTGAGCCGTTCGCCACCATGGGAGTTGACCGGGATCGGTTGAAGCCGTTTGATGCATCCACATTGGAAGGAGAATTCGGAAAGGTGCTGACCACCCGGAGAATGGCCTTCCTGCGGGACATTCCCGGTGATTCGGTTTTTCATTTCCGAACCTTCGCGGGATCTCTGCCGCCCAAGGAAATGATCAGTTTTCCCATCATTCTCGACGACGGAGTCAGGGGCGTCATTTCCCTGGCCAGCATAAAGGGGTATGCTCCGAAAGCCACCGAAATCCTGAACCTGCCGTGGGCCACTCTCGTGCATACGGTCTTTGCCAACCTCATGGCCAACGACAGGACCCGGCGGTTGTCCGAAGAGTTGTTGGAGAGCAATCAAGAACTTCAGGTTCAGCAGGAGGAATTGCATGCCCAGGCCGAAGAACTGCAAGCTCAGAACGAGGAGCTGCATTCCCAGGCCGAGGAACTGGAACTCCAGCGACAGGCCGTGGAAGAAGCCGCCCGCCTTAAAAGCCAGTTCCTGTCCAACATGAGCCACGAGTTGCGCACGCCTCTGAATTCGGTGATGGCGCTGTCCCGCGTGCTCATGATGCAGGCCAGGTCCAAGCTCAGCGAGGAAGAGGCGAGTTACCTGGAGATCATCGAGCGCAACGGAAAAAATCTGCTGGCCTTGATCAACGATATTCTGGACCTTTCCAAGATCGAGGCCGGCAGGATGGACGTCCATCCGAAGCCGTTCGCTCTTGGCCGGACCCTGGAAAACGTCGTGGAAAGCATCACCCCCCTGGCCAGGGAAAAGCGGATCGACCTGCATCATGACATCCCCGCGGACCTCCCGACCATTGAAAGCGACGAGCTTCGGGTCACCCAGGTTCTGCAAAATCTGCTCGGTAATGCCGTCAAGTTCACGGATACGGGCGGCGTCAGCGTTTCCGTGCGGGCTAAACAGGAAAAGGTTTTCCTGCGGGTCACGGATACGGGCATTGGCATCGCGAAAAGCGATCTGCCGCATATCTTTGATGAATTTCGTCAGGCAGACGGCTCCTCGTCCAGGAGACATGAAGGGACCGGCCTCGGTCTGGCTATTGCCCAAAAGGCAGCCAGGCTGCTTGGCGGCAACATCTCGGTGGAGAGCACTCCTGGCAAGGGATCGACTTTCACCCTTACCCTCCCGTTGACATGGCAGGGGGGGGCGCGAATCCATGAGCCGGTGAGCATCGAGCCGCTTTTCAAGGACGGCATTGAGCGAACCCCTGCTTTCGTCGCCATGGGCGAGCGGTCCCATCAGCCCCAAATTTTACTGGTGGAGGATAACGAGGCGGCGATCATCCAGGTCCGGTCCGTGCTGGAAACCGCCGGGTATGCGGTGGACGTGGCCAGGGACGGCCGGGAAGCCCTCGACTTCGTGGCTCAAACCATCCCGGACGGGATCGTCCTGGACCTGATGATGCCCCAGGTGGACGGATTCGCCGTGTTGGAAACAATCAGGAGCACGTCGGCCACGGCGAACATTCCGATTCTGGTGCTCACGGCCAAGGACTTGACGTCCGATGACCTCAGGCGCCTTTCCGCCAACAACATCCAGCAGTTGGTGCAGAAGGGCGATGTGGACCGGGAGAGCCTGCTGAACAAGGTGTCGGCCATGGTTGGGAGGATGTCCGGGACATCGAAATACAAGGCATAATGTCAAGGAGAGGGAATCATGCCGAAGATACTCGCCATTGACGACAAGAGAGACAATCTGATCAGCCTGAGCGCATTGCTCAGGAATCTGATGCCCGAATGCGCCGTGATCACCGCCCAGTCCGGTCATGAGGGGATTGACAAGGCGGTGCGCGAAGCACCGGATGTCATCCTGCTGGATGTTTTCATGCCCGGCATGGACGGTTTCGAGACCTGCCGCGGGCTGAAGGCCGAAGAGAAGGCCAGATCCATCCCGGTGATCATGATCACGGCCATCAGGACCGACGCGCAAAGCAGGATCAAGGGGCTGGAGATCGGCGCGGACGCTTTTCTGTCCAAGCCCATTGACGAGCAGGAGTTGGTTTCCCAGGTCAAGGTGGCCTTGCGGATCAAGGCCGCGGAGGATGCCTTGCGCAAGGAACGGGATTCTCTGGAAGAAATCGTTCTGGCGAGGACCGCGGAGCTGCGTGAGAGCGAGGCTCGATTCAGGGCCCTGCACAATGCCTCCTTTGGGGGAATAACCATCCACGACAAGGGCGTCATCCTGGAGTGCAATCGCGGCCTGTCTGATTTGACGGGATTCTCGTACGACGAACTGATCGGCATGAACGGCCTACTGCTGATATCTGAAAAGACCCGTGATGTGGTGGTGCGCAACATTCAAGCCGGATACGAACAGCCCTACGAGGCCGCCGGTGTCCGGAAGAATGGGGAAGAGTATCCGCTCCGTCTGGAAGCGCGCAACATCCCTTACAAGGGAAAAGCTGTCAGGGTTGTGGAATTCCGGGACATCACGGAGCACAAAGAAGCTGAGCAGTCTTTGGTCAAGGCCAAGGAGCAGGCCGAGGCCGCGAATCTCGCCAAGTCCGAATTTCTGGCCAACATGAGCCATGAGTTGCGCACCCCCTTCAATGGGATCATGGGCATGATGCAACTATTGCAGAGCACCCCCCTGGACGAGGAGCAGCGCGAGTTCGTCACCTTGGCCATCAAGTCATCCGAACGGTTCACCCGCCTGCTTTCGGACATCCTGGACCTTTCCAGCATTGAGGCGGGCAAGATGGTCATTTGTCCCGCCCAATTCGACCTTGGCGATTTGTTGGAGTCAATATCCGGTCTGTTCGTCGTCAGCGCCCGGCAAAAGGGAATCGCCCTGGAGTGTTCCATGGATGACGACGTGCCCAGGCATGTCATCGGCGATGCGATTCGGGTCAAGCAGATCCTGTTCAATCTGTTGGGCAACGCCCTGAAGTTCACGGAGCGGGGTTC
This sequence comes from Desulfonatronum sp. SC1, assembly GCF_003046795.1. NCBI lineage: Bacteria > Pseudomonadati > Thermodesulfobacteriota > Desulfovibrionia > Desulfovibrionales > Desulfonatronaceae > Desulfonatronum > Desulfonatronum sp. SC1. The sequence goes on from NZ_PZKN01000003.1 coordinate 15,612, forward strand.
CGTCCAAGTCAACTTGGCCACTCTTTCAGCCGCCAAGGGCAAAGACGCACGGATCATGGTTTCCATTTCCGATACGGGCATCGGCATCCCGGACGACAAATTCAAGGACTTATTCCAACCCTTCTCTCAGGTGGACGGCTCCTACACCCGGGCGCACCAGGGCGCGGGACTCGGTCTGGTCATTGTCCGCAGGCTCGTTGCGTTGATGGGCGGGAACATCGACGTGGAAAGCGTGGTCGGCCAGGGAACCACCGTCCACGTGCTTCTGCCTTTTGCCTTGCCTGAGCAAGAGTTTTTCGAGTCGATCCACGCGACCTCCATACTCGGAGAGCCCAAAAAGTGCCTGAACATCCTCCTTGCGGAAGACGAACCTCTGAACCAGTTGTTCATGCGCTCGATCCTGCAAAAGCTCGGGCATGCCGTGACCCTGGCCCAAAATGGCCAAGAGGCCGTGGAATATTGGAAATACAACGAGTTTGACTGCATCCTGATGGACATCCAGATGCCGGTGGTGACCGGGGTGGAGGCGACGAAAATGATCAGGAGCCAGGAATCAGAAGTCAGGAGCCTGAAGGGGGCGGAAAACCGGATGGCGGGCTTCGGTGAGCGGTTTTTTGACCCTCAGGTTTCAGGTCTCCTCCCTCCTCCCTCTCTTTCACCTCTCTCCCGACACACCCCGATCATCGCCGTCACCGCCCACACCCAGCCCGGGGACAGGGAGCGCTTCCTGGCCGCTGGCATGGACGACTACCTTGGCAAGCCGGTGGAAGTTAAGGATTTGGAAAAGGTGTTGGAGAGGAATGTTCGCAAAGAGGAAACTTGAAAGGTGCCAGTTGAAAGAAGCTAGGCATTGCCGTGCATCTGTCCTTCCCGTCGCTTGGTTTTTTTCGAAATTCAGCGTATCTATCGGAATCGAAAATGAACGATGACGGCTGGTGTAAGCTGCATGGAAGTCCGGGTGACTAAAAGGAGCAACAAGGTGACGGGGATGAATCAGGTGAATCCGCGAGTCATGATCTGGGGATTGAGCGTCATCGCTCTGTTATTTTTCGCCGCGGCGCAGTGGTCGGAATTCTGGTGGTTGTTCGGTTTTGGCGTTGTGGCGCTGGGCTGGGCGGCCTTTTTTGCAACCTCGTCCGCGGGCAAACCGTCGCCCCTGGCCTTGCTGGCCGTGGAGGCGGTGGCGGGCGGCAAGCCTGTCGACGCGGAGGCCATGGAGCAATCCGGCGGCGTGGACCGGTTGGTTGGTGGACTGGTTCGCGCGGTCCAGGACAACCGGCGCGATGTTTGGTTTCTGCGCCGAGGGTTGGCCGAACTCAAGGCCCCGATGCTTTTTTGCGACGCCCAGCGGCGAATCGTCTTCGCCAACGCGGCTTTTTGCGCGGTTCTGGGCATGACGGAAGATCAGGTCCGAACCAAGCTGCTGAAGGACGTGCTGTTCGGTTCGTCCGGGGGGCCGTCTGAGGCCGGGGAACTGGAAACGGCGTTGGCCGAAGGGCGTGGGCTGGACGCGGAACTCTCCTTGAAGTTGCCGAACGGGCGAGCTTGGTCCGTGCGCTGCGTACTGGCTCCTGTGCGGGACGGCGCGGAGCCCCTGAGCGGTTTTTTGCTGTTGTGCATGGACATGGGCGCCATGAAGGAGCAGCGGGATCGCCTGGAGGAACAGAACCGCAAGCGCCAGGTTTTGGGCGAGGAAATCAACGAATTGTCCCAGCGAGTAGCCTCGGCTTCGGAGGAGCTTTCGGCCTCGGCCGACGAGCAGGCCAGGGGTGCCATGCAGCAGAAGAGCCAGACTGATTCCGTGGCCACGGCCATGGAGGAGATGGCGGCCACGGTTCTGGAGGTGGCCAGGAATTCCTCCAGCGCTTCCCAGGCGGCCCATGAGGCTCGGACTTCGGCTCAGGAAGGGGTGGAGCTGGTGGAAAAGGCGGTCGCCGGGATCAACGGCGTGGCCGGTTCGGCACGGGAACTGGCTCAGGTGCTGACTCAGCTCAACGAACAGGCCGGGGCTATCGGCAAGATCATCAACGTGATCAATGACATCGCCGATCAGACCAATCTCCTGGCCCTGAACGCGGCCATCGAAGCGGCCCGGGCCGGGGATGCCGGACGGGGGTTCGCCGTGGTGGCCGACGAGGTGCGCAAGCTGGCCGAAAAGACCATGACCGCCACCAAGGAAGTGGAGCACGCCGTCTTGACCATTCAGGGCCGATCCAAGGACGCGGTGGCCTCCATGGAACAGACGGAACGCCAGGTTCACGAAAGCACTGATCTTTCCAACAAGGCCGGAGGATCCCTGCGTTTGATCATGCAACGGGTGGAAGAGGTGGTTTCCCAGGTCACCCAGATCGCCGCGGCCGCGGAACAGCAGTCCGCCGCGGCGGAAGAAATCAACCACAGCATAGAGGGGATCGCCCAAATCGCCAATGAAGCCGACGAGGGCGCGGGCCAGACCGCAGCGGCTACCCGTGATCTGGCCGAGTTGGCCCTGGAGCTGCTGTCTGCTTCTCAGAAATTCAGCGGCGCCAAGTCGGATACGAGCAAGCTGGCGGCTTCGGAAGGTCAGATGAAAGGAGTGCTGCTCAAGCTGATGCAGGAATTCGCCAAGGAAAAATTCGGTCAGGATGTTTATAAGAAGCTGCAAGAGGAGCTGGGCAATCCGGTCTTCCTGCCCACGGCCAGCTACCCGGATCAGGTTTTGCAGCAGATGGCCGAAATCGTCAGCAGGCTCACCAAGAAGAGCAAGCGGGACGTGCTCATGGGGTTGGGGATGTACACCGTGCCCCAGTTTTACAAGATGTATCGCCGCTACTTCAACGCCAAGAATCTCAAGGAATTCTACCTGAAGATGAACGACATCCACGCCCAGTTGACCAAGGAGCATCCGGGCATCAAGCCCCCCAACTTCACCTATGAGGACAAGGGCGACGTGCTGTTCATGAACTATCGCTCCAAGCGCGGGCTGTTCAACTATTTCGAGGGCATATTGAAGGGCGCGGCCGTGTTCATGAAAGAGCGGGTGGACGTGACGGTCAAGCCGCTGGACGAACATACCGCCAGGGCGGAAATCCGATTTCACAAGTAGTTGCCATGACGGACTCAACGACGCATTCCGGCTTCGACCTCGAACGGTTCTCGGAACATGCCCGGAACTGGGCTCAGCGTTTGGAAAAACTTGGCCACGAAGTGGCCAGGATTATTCCTGGCCGGGAGGATGCGTTTCTTGCCCTGGGCGGGAACATTCAGGCGTTCTCGTCCCAGGCCAGGAAAATGGCTCAAAACGCCACGTCCCTGACCGAACTGACCGCCGGAGAGGAAATCGGCCAGATCGTCGAGGCTCTGGGGGGCGAGATGGACCGAATCAGGGAGGTTCATGGTCTGTCTTCGCGTAAGGAAGATGTGGAGCGACTGAAAAACTTGTTGGAACGGATCAGCTCCCTGGAGCAGGAGACGGGGAGCTTCCGGAAGATCGTCCGTACGCTGCAAATGCTTGGCGTGACCACGCGGATCGAAAGCGCCCGGCTGGGGGAGAAGGGTCGTGGGTTCATGAATCTGGCCGGGCAGGTGGACAGCCTGGGGCAGAACATCATCGAACACTGGAAGAAGATTCAGGCCGATGCCAAGCATCTGTGCGAACAGGTTGCCTCGGCTCTGGACCGAACCGGAACCCTGGTCCGGGAGCAGCAGGCCGTAACCGACGAGGCTTTGACCAGCGGTCAGGCCAACCTTTCCAACCTTGCCCGTCTTTCCGATCACTCCGCGGAGGCATCCCTAAAGTTGTCCCAACGAACCGGAGAGATCAGCCGGCACGTTGGGTCCATTGTCGCCTCCCTTCAGTTTCACGATATCACCCGGCAGCAGGTGGAGCACGTTTGCGAGGCCGTGGATGACATGGTCCGGATGCTCGGCGAGGAGGCGGGGCATGGCAACGGCGAGGCTGAAAGAAACGGCGAGGCCGAACATCAAAGGATGCAGGAAACGGCCTGTTGGATCGCGGATGTCTGCTCCCTGCAAGCATCCCAAATGGGCTATTGCCGCAAGGCCTTTGACCAGGCCGTCAGCACCCTGATGGACGACCTGGCCAGCATCGTCGGGACCGTGGAGGGGTTGAACCAGGACTTGGGCGGAATGCTGAGTTCCGATGAGGATTCCAGCCGGAACGTGCTGGACCAGATCGGGGCCAATGTCCACCAGCTGATCGATTTCATGCGCGGATTTGGTTCCAAAAGCGAGGAACTGGGCAAAATCATGGTCCGGGTGGGAGAGACCGTGGCCCAGATGGCCGGGTTTGTCGGCAATATCGAGGAAGTGGGCTCGGAAATTGAACTGATCGCCTTGAATGCCAGTGTCCAGGCTGCCCATACCGGCGAAGAAGGACTGGCTTTGGGCGTTCTGGCCGGGGCCATTCAGCGTCTGTCCATGGACGCCAGGACCGTGACCGACCAGGTGGCCGGGGAATTACGGGCCATTTCCGACCATGCCCTGGAGCTGCGAAAACTCTCCGATGTTTCCTCGGAAACCGGGCGGATGGAGCAGATGGTGGGGCGGCTGGAGGAAATGATCAACACCCTGCGCAACCTGAACCGGCAAACCATGGACCTGTTCGGCGGGATTCAGGCTGAAGGGAACACGCTCAGCCGGGATCTTCAGGACCAGATCGACGGGATCACCTTTCATCACGGCGTACTCCAGGAACTGGACCAGGCCAGGAACACCTTCGAAGAATTGGCGGATCAGGCCATGGTCCAATCCTCGGCGGACTGTGATCCATCCAAACGGTCGGATCGATTGAAGGAACTGCTAGCCAGATACACCATGGAAGCCGAGCGCATGATTCACCTCGGTGAAGAGCACGGCGGGGCCGAGGTAAAGGAAAGCGACGACATCGAACTGTTCGGTGATGACGACGATAATGTGGAACTGTTCGACGACGACGATAATGTGGAATTATTTTGACAGGCGGACAAATCAGGAGGCTATAATGGGAGAATGGTCGATATCCGCTCCAGACCCCTCGACCCGGTTGCTGATGCTTTCCGGGCGCTGGGGGGTGGAGGGCGCGGAGGAACTGCATCGGGGCTTTACGCAAGCCCTTGCGCAGGCGGTGGAAGTCGGGGCCGCGCTCCATGTCGATCTGGGGGATATTGAGGACGGGGATGTGACCTTTTTCCAGCTCCTCGTTTCAGTGGCAAAAAGCTTGGGCCCGGATGGGCCGCGATTCATGAACATACCGGAGAGCATCATGGCCAAGGCGGAGCAGATGGGTTTCGCTCCTCGGCATGCCGACGGGATTTTTAGGAAAGGAGTCGAGGATGTCCAAGCGAATCTTGACCGTGGATGATTCCACCAGTGTTCGGCAGATGGTCAGCTTCACCCTGAAGGACGCCGGCTACGAGGTCGTCGAGGCCGTGGATGGAAAAGATGCACTAACCAAACTGTCCGGAACCGTGGACATGATCATCACGGACCTGAACATGCCGAACATGGACGGCATCGAGTTGATCCGCCAAGTCCGTGCCCTGCCCAACTACAAGTTCGTCCCCATCGTGATGCTGACCACGGAGTCCCAGGCGGAAAAAAAGCAGGCCGGCAAGGAAGTCGGGGCTACCGGATGGATCGTCAAGCCGTTCAAGCCGGATCAATTGCTGGCCGTGGTGAAAAAGGTCGTCAGATAACCATTCGTCGAGAAACTGTCGCGGGGGGAAGGTTGGAATCCGGGTGTGGAGACGGAAGGGAGATGACGCCATGAGTCGCGAAGAGCAGATGGAGCAGACCAGGAAAGCCTATTTGGAAGAGGCTCGTGAGCTGCTGGGAGATCTGGAGGACGCCCTGTTGGAGCTGGAATCCAGCCCCGAGGACCACGAGCTGATCAACCGGGTGTTCCGGTCCATGCACACCATCAAGGGGTCCGGGGCGATGTTCGGTTTTGACGACATCGCCCTGTTCACCCACGAACTGGAAACCGTGTTCGACCTGGTTCGCAACGACGAGTTGCGGGTCTCCCCAGAGCTGCTGGATTTGACTCTCAAGTCTCGGGATTTGATTCTGGAGATGCTGCACCAGGACGGATGCCACGCGTCCACTTGTCAGAGCGAGTCCGAGCGGATCGTCACGCGGTTGCGAGGGTTTCTGGAACAAGCCGGAAAAGGACCTTCCGGGTCGATCGCCGACGAGTCGGACGCCGAGAGAACAGAGGCAACCGGTTCGGTCGGTGAGGTTTCCACGGTGTACCGGGTTCGCTTCAAGCCGGATGCCCGCATTTTACTGACCGGGACCAACCCCCTGGCCTTGCTGGAGGAATTGGTCGAATTGGGCAATTGCAGGGTCGTGGCCCGGACCGAAAACATTCCCAAGCTGGATGAGATGGACCCGGTGTCCTGCTATACGTGGTGGGACATGATCCTGGTGACGTCGCGGGGCAAGGAAGCCATTCACGACGTGTTCATTTTCGTGGAGGACGACTGCGAACTGACCATCCAGGAGGTGGAGACGGTCGACCCGAACGAGGTGGCCCACGTAGGCAAGCGGCTGGGGGAGATTTTGGTGGAGCGAGGAGATGTCAAGCTCCAGGACCTGCAAGAGATTCTCAAGCAGCAGCGGCCCTTGGGCGAATTATTGACCCAGGCCGGATTGGTCAGCTCCCAGGGCCTGGAAGCCGCCCTGACCGAGCAAGAGGTGGTGCGGGAGGCTAGGGCGCCTCGGGTGGAGCACAAGGAGGCCGTGCCCAGTATCCGGGTGGAGGCCGCCAAGCTGGACAAGCTAGGGGACCTGGTGGGCGAACTGGTGATCGTCCAGGCCCGGTTGACCCAACTCGTGACCCAGCGCCATGACCCGGCCCTGGTCAGTTTGGCCGAGGAACTGGAGCGACTCAGCGATGAATTGCGGGACAACACCCTGGGTATCCGGATGTTGCCCATCGGCAGCACCTTCAACAAATTTTCGCGGCTGGTCCGGGATCTCTCCAAGGAATTGGGCAAGGAGATCGAGCTGGTCGCCCAGGGCGGTGAAACCGAACTGGACAAAAACGTGATCGAAAAGCTCAACGATCCCATGGTCCACCTTTTGCGCAATTCCATCGACCACGGGGTGGAGTCGCCAGAAGCCCGGCAGGCCAAGGGCAAGCCGCGCAAAGGCAGGATCACCCTCTCCGCCGAGCATGCCAGCGGCGAGGTCCTGATCCGGATCATGGACGACGGCGCGGGCATCGAACCGGCCAGGATACGGGCCAAGGCTCTGGAGAAAAGACTCATCTCCGCGGATTCCGCCCTTTCGGACGACGAGGTGCTGCAACTGGTCTTTCTGCCGGGGTTTTCCACCGCCGAACAGGTCAGCAACGTGTCCGGGCGGGGCGTGGGCATGGATGTGGTCAAGCGCGGCATCGACGCTTTGCGCGGGGTGATCAAGCTGGAGAGCGTCCCGAACAAGGGCACCAGCGTCCTGATCAAGCTGCCGCTGACCCTGGCGATCATCGACGGCTTGCAAGTGGAGGTGGCCCGGGAGCAATACGTCATCCCCTTGTCCGCGGTGGAGGAATGCGTCGAACTGGACCGCTTCACGTCGAATTTCGGCGAGAACGGGGAAATGATTAATCTGCGCGGAGAAGCCGTTCCGTTCATCCGCCTTCGGAATTGGTTCGACCAGCAGGGAGCGCTCCCGAGTATCGAGCAAGTGGTGATCGTCAACGTCCAGGAGCAGCGCGTCGGGCTGGTGGTGGACACGGTCATCGGCCAGCATCAGACTGTGATCAAAAGCCTGGGTTGGGTTTACCGCGAACTGGAAGGCATCTCCGGGGCGACCATCAACGGCGACGGCACCATGGCCCTGATCCTGGACGTCCAGGCCCTGGTCGGTGCCGCTGTGCGGAATGTCGTGCAAGGGGAGGGGTGAGAAGAAGGATTTCAGGAGTGCAACTACTCAGCTCTCAAAAAGACCGAGGAAGACAAGCGCCATTGTGCTTTGAACGACGACACTGCCGCCGGATGCGCTTCGCTTATCCGGTCCACATAGCGGGCTCGTTTCTGATGTAGGCCGGATAAGGCGAAAGCCGCATCCGGCACGTCAACTTTTCAATCGCTGAACCGTGAATCGCTGAACCCCCGAAGGGGCAAAGTCCATGAACAACGAAGATATTTCCACCAAACTGGCCAGGCTGGAACGGTTATACGAGCAGGCTCGGCGGGAAGCCGATGAGAACGCCAAGGCCCGGGACGTGTTGCTGGGCCGGATCAGTCATGAGTTGCGAACGCCGCTGAACGCGATCATGGGCATGTCCGAGTTGCTGTCCGAGACCGGTCTCGACTCCACCCAGGCCAACTACTTGTCCATGATCGGAACGTCCACGTCCCAGTTGCTCCGACTGGTCAACGAGATCCTGGATTTTTCCCGGTTGCGCTCCGAAGCGGAGGACGAAGAATCGGAGGATTACACCATTGCCGGGGATATCCTGCCTCGGCTGCATTCCCATGAGCAGCAAGCCCTGGAAAAAGATCTGCACTTTTTCGTGTATGTTTCGCCGGATGTCTCCGGAGTCTTGCACGGCGTTTCGGGCTGGATCGCCCAGGTGACGCAGTTGCTGGTGGATAATGCGGTCAAGTTCACGGACTCCGGCGAGGTGCTGGTGCAGTTCGGTCGGGGACAGGACAAGAATGGGGCGCCGACGTTGTGCATCAAGGTCACGGACACCGGTATCGGAATACCCAAGGAAAGCCAGGAGGCGATCTTCGACAAGCTGGTCACCGGGCCTCACTCCAGGCGTTTCGGCGGTTTGGGCATGGGGCTGGCCGTGACCCGGGAGCTTGTGGAGAAAATGGGCGGCGAGATCGTCGTGGACAGTGATTTGTACCTGGGCAGCACGTTTTCCGTTTCTCTGCCACTGCCGAGGCCAGCGATCATGCCGTCGATTTCTGACGCGCCTCGCGGTCCGTTTTCGATCCTCCTGGCCGAGGACGAGCCGGTCAACAAGTTCATGACGGAACAATTGCTGTCCAAGCATGGGCACCGGGTGCTTGCCGTGGACGACGGTGAACAAGCTCTGGAAGCCTTGTCCGAAGCGAAGTTCGATTTGATTCTAATGGATATCTCCATGCCCGTCATGGATGGTCTGGAGGCGACCAGGATCATCCGTTCCGGAGAGAGAACCGGCATCGACAAGGATATCCCCATCATCGCCCTGACCGCCATGGTCCTGCCGGTGGATCGCAAACGTTGCCTGGCCGCCGGCATGAACGCCTTCGTGACCAAGCCGGTGGAAACCTCGAAGCTGGAAGAGGTGATGCATGAGGTTTTGGCCGCATGATGGTCCAGTAGGGGGCACGGCGCGCCGTGCTCCTACTGGGAGTAATGCCGTTTGTCGACTGATTCCAACCCCTCCCTGATATGTCAATCAATCCTGAATCATCCCCCGCTTTTTCCTTGCGGTTGCCCGCGAGGTTCTCATCGTGCGATTCAGAATGCGTCCGGTGATGGACGGCGGTGCGCCGCCCCGGAGTGTTTGTCCGTGAAGACGACGTCCTGGCGCAATCTTTTCGAGGCTCGCTCTCTACTCGTCCTGGGCCTTGTGCTGACGGTCGGGCTGGCATGCAGCTGGTGGTCCGTGCGCACAGCCGACCGAGTGATGCGCGAGGACTTGCTGCGTCAGGCCTTGTTGGTGACCCAGGCGGTGAATCCGGAGTGGGTGCGAAATCTTGCCGGAGACCGGGCCGACATGGAAACGGTTCAGTATGCACGGCTCAAGGAACATCTGCGGCTGACCAAGCTGATCGACGACCGTTGGGAATGGACCTATCTGATGGGTCGTCGAGACGACGGGACGATCTTCTTTTATGTGGATTCCGAGCCGGACACGGATTGGGACGCATCGCCGCCCGGACAGGTTTACGAGGAGGTCACGGACCCGCTCCTGGAGGTCTTCAATTCCGGACGGGCCTTGGTGGAAGGCCCTGAGACGGATCGATGGGGTACCTGGGTCAGCGCTCTGGTCCCTCTGATCGACCCGGTTGACGGCACTTTGCTGGCCGTGACGGGAATCGACGTGGAGGCCGGGGACTGGCGTCGTTCGGCGTTGCGGGCCGGATTTTTCCCGGCCTTAATGACTCTGGTTCTGGCCGCCGTGCTGATGACCGGACATGTGTTACTTGCCGTTCGTCGGGAGCGGGAGGCCGAGGCGGCCAGGAAACTCGGGCTTCCCCTGGAAGCCGTGCTGACCTTGCTTCTCGGGCTGATCCTGACGGCAAGTATGGTCTGGACCCTGCACCGAGCCGAATACCGGTACCACTTCAAGACCTTCGCCTTGCTGGCCAACGTTAAATCGGCCCAGATTCTCGAGAGCTTCCGCTCTCTCGCCCAAAGTGAAATCCCCAGCTTGGCCTCCTTGCTTGAACTCAATCCAGCGCTCACGAGCGATGCGTTTTCCCGGTACACGACTTACTTGCTGGGGAATCCGGCCGTACGGGCCTGGATGTGGTTGCCTGTCGTGCCGGCGACGGAGCACGTGGGCCTGGAGCAGTGTTCTTCCCTTGTCCGGATTTGTTCCTGGATGTGTCCCCATGGGGAGACGGAAGCGGAAGGGCGTGGGGGCGAGCTTGGAAACGGGCCGAACGGAGTATCGCCATGGTTCAGTGACCATCGTGCCCCCGTGGCGCTTGTAGCGCCTCTTGCTCAAAACCGGGATCTACCGGGCCGGGATGCGACGGGTTGCTCCTTTCTGCGAGCGGCTTTGGACATGACCCGGCTGACGGGCATGGTTTCCGGAAGCGATGCCTTCATCTTGCCCGAGGGGCCAACCGAAGGCTGGACTATTTTTGTCGCCCTTTCGATCCCTTCGTCTTCCTCTGATGATTCTTCCTCCGTTGCCCTCGGTTCCGGTGCGTTTCCGGACGGGTTTGCCGCCGCCCTGGTCAACGTGGATTCACTGGTTCGAGGCTCGCTGGACGCCGATTCCTTCACCAACGGCGAGCCTCTGACCCTCATCGATTTTTATCAACTGCATCCGGAGCAGGGCAAAATACCGATGGGGACCGCGTCGGAGCAGAGCGGTTCGCGAAGATACACCTCCTTTGTCCTGGCCAGGCCGGTAATGGCCTTTGGCAAGACCTACGCCGTGGAGATTCGCCCGACCCGGGCCTTTGAGAGAGCCAATCCTGCCATGGCCGGTTGGATGGCGGCCCTGTCCGGCTTGATGGTGACCGGGGCCGTTGGATTGGTGGTCGGGGTGATGGTTCAGCGTCGCGAGCAGCTTCGGCGTCTGGTCGCCGAGCGGACCCAGGCGCTTCGGGACAGCCGGAACCAGTTTCAATCCTTGGTGGACAATATTTCAGGGGCCGTCTACCGGCGGGAGGCTGGTTCCGGGCATGCTTTGCTGTTCATCAGCGATCCGGTGGAGACGATCGTCGGTCATCCGGCCAAGGCCTTTTTGGGGCCCGAACCGTCATTGACTCACTGGGACGTCGTTCACCCCGACGACCTGGAGTATGTCCAGCGATCTGTATTCCAGGCTTTTTCCGAAGGCATTCCGTGGGAAGTGGAGTACCGGGTGCTGCATCGAGATGGAAGCGTACGCTGGGTTTACGAAAAGGGGAAACTGGTCAGGGGGGCAGATGGACGGGCCGTTTACCTGGATGGTTTCCTCCTGGATGTCACGGATCGTCGCGAAGCCGAAGAAAGACTGTTGGAATCGGCTCAGGAGATGTTCAGCAAAAATCTTGAGCTGGATGCCGCCCTGTCCCGAGCCGAGGAAGCGACCCTGGCGAAAAGTCAGTTTCTGGCCAACATGAGTCATGAAATCCGGACCCCGCTGAACGGGATCATGGGCATGGCCGAGTTGGCACAAGATCCCGGTGGCGGGGTGCATCCGACACTGGCCTTGCGGACAATTGTCACGGAAGCCGAAGCGTTGATGCGCATCATCAACGACATTTTGGACTTTTCCAAGCTCGAAGCCGGACAAGTGGTATTGGAAGCCGCGGCCTTTGATCTCAGTGACGTTTTCAACCAGTTGCGGGAGACTCTGAGCGTACTGGCCCGGCGCAAGGGGTTGCGATACGTTTCCAGCGTTTCTCCGGACATTCCCCGGTTCCTTGTGGGAGATGCCGCACGATTGCGTCAGGTTTTGCTGAACCTTGGCGGCAACGCGATCAAATTCACCCATGTCGGCGAGGTGTCGGTTTCAGCGCAGCAGATCGAACCGCGTAATGGTTCGGCGCGGATTCGCTTCGAGGTTCGGGATACGGGAATCGGGATTCCCGAACAGAAACATTCCCTGGTTTTCGAGAGTTTCACCCAGGCCGACAGCTCCACGACCCGTGAATATGGGGGGACGGGCCTGGGATTGGCCATCACCAAGCGCTTTGTGGAGCTGATGGGTGGAGACGTTGTCCTGGAAAGCCCCAAGGGGCAAGGATGTATCTTCAGCTTCGCCCTGGATCTGCCAACGGTCCTGGAGTTGGACATGCTTTTGCCCTCGATCCGGGAAGAACAGGAGACGGCGTCCAATGTCGAGTCCGGGTGGGTGCCGGGAGCCTTTCCGTGTCGGGTTCTCCTGGTGGAAGACTATCCCACGAACCGGCAAGTGGCCTTATACCATCTGTGCAGCGCCGGCTGCACCGTGGATGTGGCCACGAACGGTCTGGATGCGATCCGGGCGTTCCAGTCGAAGCGCTACGATCTGATCCTGATGGACGTCCAGATGCCGATCATGGACGGTTTCGAGGCGACGAGGGAGATCAGGAAATTGGAAAGCGGGGTTCACGGTTCACGGTTCAACGGTTCAACGGTTGGAGAAGGTGGCGATCAGCAGATTGCTCCTCAGGTTTCAGGTCTCAGCCTTCAGCCATTTCGTCGAACGCCCATCATCGCCATGACCGCCCATGCGGTGGCGGGGTATCGGGAGAAATGTCTGGCGGCGGATATGGATGATTATTTGGCCAAGCCCATGCGGCGTGTGGAATTGTTGGCCATGGTGGGCAAGTGGATCGGCAGGACGGCACCACTGGAGAACCGCGCGGAGGTTGCTTCAGTTCCGGTTCAGCCGAAGACGGCCGGTCCCGGTGAGGCGCCCATGGACTACCAGCGGGCTGTGGAGGAATTCGAGGGGGATCAGGATTTGCTGGACGAGGTGCTGCATGGCTTTCTGGGGAATCTGGAGCGGCAGATTCCGCGGATGGAAGAGGCCCTGGCCGCTGGAGACGCCCGGGGTGTTGCCGAAGAGGCCCACGCCGTCAAGGGCGGGGCGGCCAATCTGCTGGCGGAGAATTTGGCCCAGGCGGCCAATGATTTGGAATGGATCGGACGAGCGGGAGACGTTGCGGGTCTCGAGGAGCCTCTGGAACGGCTTCGAGGTGCATATCGCGCATTGTCGGCGTTTGTTCAAGGGAGGACATCATGAAGTGCCTGGTGGTGGACGATGAGTTGGTCAGTCGGCGAAAACTGAAGAGAATCATGGAATCATTCGGCCCCTGCGATGAAGTGGAAAACGGGGATCAGGCCGTTTTGGCCGTGATCAAAGCCATGAACCTGGGCGAGCCCTACGAAGTGATCATGATGGACCTGATGATGCCGGTGATGGACGGTCACGAAGCCCTGCGACGCATCCGGGCCATGGAAAAGGAACGTCGGGTTGCCCCGGGCCGAGAAGCACGGGTGGTCGTGATTTCCAGCCTGGAGGATCAGAAAAATGTCTGTCAGGCCTTTTTCAAGGGCTTGGCCAGCGCCTATGTGACCAAGCCGGTGAATCGGGAGTCCGTCCTCGCGGCGTTGCGGACTCTGAATCTGGGGTAGGTTTGCTGATAATTTGCAACCGGTCATCGGCTCACGGGGTATGTCGAAAGGAGAACGAGATGAAAAGTCTGGTGGTGGACGACGAGTTGGTCAGTCGGAGCAAGTTGAAAAAAATCATGGAAGCCTTCGGTCCGTGCGATGCCGTGGAAAACGGGGAAGAAGCGGTGGCGGCCTTTATCAACGCCCTTGATCGGGGGGAGCCCTACACGGTGATCTTGATGGATCTGATGATGCCGGTGATGGACGGTCATGAGGCGCTGCGGCGTATCCGGGACATCGAGCAGGAACGGCGGATCGTGCCGGGCGAAGAGACGCGGGTAATCGTGGTTTCCTGCCTGGAGGATCAGAAAAACGTCTGTCAGGCCTTTTTCAAAGGCTTGGCCAGCGTTTACGTGACCAAGCCGGTGAACCGGGAAGTCGTGGACACGGCGTTACGTTCGTTGACTCTGGAGTAGCAGTCCGTTGAAAAACTCCCAATTGCTGCGTTGCCGCAAAAAATTCAAACTCTCACGTATGAATAAATACGCTTCGAACTTGATTTTTTTTGCGCCTTGCACTTAGGGGTTTTTGAGCGAACTGCCGGATATGTTTTTTTTCAACATTCAGGTAGTCCGCATCCATGCCCCAGCCTTTGTTGTTTCCGCCGTCCATTTGTCCGGCGACGTCTCTGCCGGTCCGCACTCCCCCGGAATGGTCCGGGATCGCACTCTCCAACCAATACAGGGCGACCTTCAGTGTGATCGGCGAGGCCATCCTTCATGTGGCCTTGGAGGGGAAGGTCGATCCGGTAGGAACGGCCGCGGCGCTTCGGGAGCGTCGTCGGGTGTTGCTCGAGTCCGGGCTGATGGACCGGCCATTCGTGGAAATTCGGAACCACGGCGAGATTATCGGTATTCCATCCAAGGAAAGCCGGATGCTGTTGACCAATGCCCTGGTTGAGGACATCCGAGCCGGTCGGTTGGTCGGGTTTTGGGTTTATAACGCACCCGTGCTGATCCGGGCGATGATCAACGTCGGTGCCCGACTGCACGACATCACCATCCCCACCGGCGCGGTTCGGGACTACCAGACCGCGATGCGCTCGGCGCTGCGGGTTTTGCCCGTAGCCGCGTTCCTACCGGCCGGCTCGACATCAGAGCTCGTGAGGGCGGCTTGGACCTTGGAATTGGATGGCTATGGGGTTCGGATCGAACTGGTGGAGCCGGACATCCTGTACACCGTGGCCCAAGGTGCGCTGCGGGAGGAACATGTTGACCCGATTTTCGATCTCTATGCCCAGATTTTGGAAGAAAGCGGGCTGGTTGAACTGGGGTATTGCTATCGGGTGGTCAACGGCGAGCGGATCGCCGGGTTTTCCTGGAAGGCCCGCAAAAGGTTCATCCAGAGGGTTCTCGCTATGCAGGAAATGGTCTCCTGTCGGGCGTACCTGGCCTTTGGCGTGAATACCATAACCAGGGGCGTCATGGCCCTGAACAGGCCGTATGTTCCGTTTCCGGTGCTTTCAGTCCGGGACTACGACGAGGCGATGCAAACCATCGGTTCGCTCCGTGACGACAAACGAAACAAGGCCGGAGGGACCGATACGGTCTATACGGCGGCCCAGGTCCAGTCCTTTGCCGATGAACTGTTGGAGTACATCGGGAACATCAACTGGGATCAGCCCGCCCTGGAATGGAGGGAGTTGGCCTGGGATCATCCCTTCAAGCATGTGTTCGACGCCGTGACCGTGGTCAAGGGCGACGTCGTTGATCTACTGGATGAGCGCCGCCAAGCCGAGCAGGTGCTCAAGGAGAGCGAGGAGAAGTACAGGAATATTCTGGACAATATCGAAGACGGCTACTTCGAATTGGATTTAGCGGGGCGGTTTACGTTTTACAACGATTCCCTGTGTTGGATACTCGGGGCTTCCCGGGCTGAATTGCATGGCGTGAACATCCGTGATCGTCTGCGGCCAGAGTCCGTGAGCATTTTGGACAGCGCCTTGGATACGGTCCAACAAACCCAGGCGGGATTTGGCTACCTGGAACTCAGGATGTGCGTCGAAGACGAAGATCTGGTGGTGGAAACATCCATTTCCCTGCTACGGAATCGAGATGGGGCGTTGATGGGCTACTCGGGCCTGCTGCGGGACGTTACGGAGCGCAAGCAGTCCGAGCAGGCCCGGCACGAAGCCCGGCTGGCCGAGGCTTCCAGCCGGACCAAGAGCGAATTTTTGGCCAATATGAGCCATGAAATCCGCACGCCGCTCAACGCCATCATCGGGATGACCGAGTTGTCCTTGGAGGAGGCCCTGGACGACGCGCTACGAGAAGCCCTGCACGTCATCTCCCGCGAGGCCAATGCTCTTCTGGAAATCATCAATGAAATCCTGGATTTTTCCAAAATCGAGGCCGGGAAGCTGGACTTCGAACGGATCGACTTCGACTTGCGGTACGTTCTGGATCATGTGGTGGAAAGCTTCGTGATTCAAGCCGAGGCCAAGGGGCTCGAACTGATTGTTTTTCAGGCCCCGGACGTGCCTGTTCGACTTGTGGGCGATCCGGGTCGGTTGCGCCAGGTGCTGCTGAATCTGGTGGGCAATGCCCTGAAATTCACCCATGCGGGCGAGGTGGTTCTTTCCGTGGAGGTGGCCAGTGACCATGGAGAAGCGATTGTCCTCCGATTTTCGGTCAGGGATACGGGAATCGGAATCCCCCCTGATAAACAAGCTCTTGTCTTCGAGAGTTTTACCCAGGTGGACGATTCCACTACCCGGCTTTACGGAGGCACCGGCCTGGGCTTGTCCATTTGCAAGCGGTTCGTGGAGTTGATGGGCGGAGAAGTCGGCCTGGAAAGCCAGGTCGGGCAAGGCAGCTCGTTCTGGTTCACCCTCCCTCTCCACCGGCAGGTTTCCCCGGACCCGACGCCCGCGCCCAGGGTTTGCCTGCCGGGCAGCCGTATCCTGGTGGTGGACGACAATACGGCCAATCGAGGTATTCTGCTGGAGTATTTGCGTTCTTGGGAGTGCGAGGCCGTGTGGGCCGATTCCGCCGTCGCGGCCCTTCGCGTCCTGGAACGATGCCAAGCGGAGGATCGACCGGTGGACATGCTGCTCTCGGATGTCGGGATGTCCGGGGTGAACGGATTCGAGCTGGCCGCCGAGATTCGCCGACTGGAACGGGAGGGCGACGCCCGGAAAGGAAACGCCGAGGTTTTGCCGTTGCCGATAATTCTACTATCATCATCGGGGTATCGCGGGGACGGGGCATTGTGCATGAAAATCGGCATCCAGGGCTACCTGCCCAAACCCGTTCGAAGGGAGGAACTGGGCAAGGCCATGGAGACCGTCCTGGGCTTCGCATCGTTCGGAGCGACGCGGCACCGTTTGGTGACCCGACACAGTCTGGCCGAGGAACGTGATCGCCCGTGCGGTCTGGACGAGTCGGGCGCGGTGCGGTCTGATGCCCGGATTCTGCTGGCCGAAGACTACCCCACCAACCGCCAGGTGGCCCAGCGCCATCTCCAATCCGCCGGATACCGGGTGGACATTGCGGAGAACGGTCGGCAAGCCCTGGAACTGTGCGCCAAGACCGCATATGATCTGATCCTGATGGACATCCAGATGCCGGAAATGGACGGCTGGGAAGCCACGCGGCGCATTCGCGCAGCGGAGTGCAGAGGAGAGGAGTCCGACGTCGGACGTCGGACGTCGGACGTCGCAGATCGGATTTCCGGCCCTCAGGTCTCAAGTCTCAGCCCTCAGCCCACCCACCGGCGTACACCGATCATCGCCATGACCGCCCATGCGCTCAAAGGCTATCGGGAACAGTGTCTGGCTCAGGGCATGGACGACTATCTCACCAAGCCCGTGCGGAGGGTCGAATTGCTGGCCATGGTTCGGAAGTGGCTGCGACCGGAGAAGGGCGAGGTCGGCGAGGGGCAAGTCAGGGCCGGGGATGGGAACGCAAGCGATCATCTCGCGGGAGCGGACGGGCCGACGTATCGGGATGATGGCCCCCCCATGGACTTTGCCGTGGCCTTGGAGGAGTTTGAGGGAGACCGGGACCTGCTCGAAGAGGTGATCACGGGTTTTTTGGAACAGGCTCGGCACCAGCTTGATCTGCTGGACCGGGCCGCTGTCCGGGGGGACACCGGAACCTTGACCCGTGAGGCCCATGCGATCAAGGGGGGCGCGGCGAATTTGACCGCGAAGTCTCTGTCCGAGGTGGCCGCGCGCCTGGAACGCGGAGCCAGGGCCGATGACCTGGAAGAGGCCGCGCCGCTGGTGGCGCGGCTCCGGCATGAGTTGGAGCGATTGAACGGATATGTGAAAGAGAGGCAATAATGGGACGTTTCACGATCAATGGTCGGATTTGGCGAACGCTGGCCCTGGCGGCGTGCAGGCTTGTCGGACTAGGGCTGGTCGGGCTGGCGCTGGGCGGATGCACCGATTCCCCGGAGCGGGAAGCGGCGGTTCAATCCGGGAAAGATCCGGCCCGGCTGGTGCTCTACAATTGGGAGGATTATCTGGGCCGGGACACGCTGGATCTGTTTCAGCGGGCCACGGGCATCCAGGTGGAGCTGCGCACCTATGAAGACGACGAAGAAATGGTCGGTGCTTTGCTGTCCGGTTCGCTTGAAGCGGATTTGATCATCATGAGTGAAAGCGTGGCCGGTGAGCTGGTCAGAGGGCGGGTTCTGGCCCCATTGAACAGGGATATCCTGCCTAATCTGCGGCATGTTGACCCTGAAACCCTCACCAAGCTGCAAGTCGGAGGGGAAGGCTACAAGGCCCCGTATCTGATGGGCTATACCGGAGTGGTGGTGAATACTCGTCATTTTGATATGCCTCCGGACTCCTGGCGTGTACTCTGGGACCAGAGGCTCAAAGGGCGGGTGGCGATGCTCGACAATCCCTTCGAGGTCATCGGCGCGGCAAGTATGATGCTTGGCCATCCGCTCAATCCCGAACCGGAGCATCTGGAGGTCGTCCGGGATGTGCTTCTGGTGCAGCGCCCTCTGTTGTTGGGCTATCTCCATGACACTGAAATCCTAAACAGAATGGCCTCCGGAGAGCTTTGGGCCGCGCAGAGTTACAGTAACGACGCGTTGATGGCCATGGAGGAAAACCCTGACCTGGCCTTCGGTTTTCCTCAGGAAGGCTGTACGGCCTGGGTGGATGTGTTCGTGGTGCCCGTGTTGACCCGCAACCCGGAGGCGGCCCACGCCTTCATCAATTTTGTGCACGGCCCGGAAATCATGGCCGAGATCGCCAGTGAACTTTGGTCCGCCACTCCCAATCTGGCGGCCCGGGAATTCATGGACCCGGAGGTTCTGGAGTCCCCGGTGGTCCATCCGCCTCAAAGCGTTCGGGAGCGTTGCTCGTATTTCGGAGATTTTGGCTCACCGGAATCGGTGAATGCGCGGATGAAGCTCTGGGCCGAACTACTGGCTGGGATGTGAGGACAAGATGGCCCTGCGCACCAAGGTTCTGCTTCTTTTTTTGCTGGTCGGCCTGACACCCCTGGGAATTCTGGGCGGTTTTTCCTTGCTCCGGGTGGACGACGCGGTCCGTTCGTCCACCCAAATGCAAATGGCGTCCCTGGCCACGGAAGTCGGGCGGGAAATCCAGCGGGCCGTGAACGAGGCCTGCAACGCCATTTATCTGCTGGCGGAGCATCCCGTGCTCGTCTCGGAGCGGGCGACCATGGCCGAACTGACGGCGGAACTGGGCAAGGCGGATCGATTTTATCCCATGATCCTGGATTTGACGTTGCTGGACCTGAACGGCGATGTGCGGGCCTCGGTTCACCACTCGTATCGGGGCGCCTGGGCCGCCACGTCGTGGTTTCAGGGAGCCCTGGAAGGGGACCGTTTGGTTTCCAACGTCCATGCCCAGCTTCATCCCTATCAGGTGGTGATGACCGTGGCGGTGCCGGTCAGGGAGATCGAGGACGGTCCGGTCCGAGGCGTTTTGGTCGGCCAGATCGCCATGGAGCGGATCGGGGAGATCGTGAGCCAGGTGGCCTTTGGTCTGGAAGGGCGGACCCGGCTGGTGGACCATCGCGGATTGGTGGTGGCTTCCAGCTTCTCGGACGAAGAAGTGCTGCGGCTGTTGCCGCTGATGGACTTGATCGGTCCACTGGGTGAAAATGACAGTTGGGTGGGGCATATCGTCACGGACCAGGAAAAGGTGGCCGTGGTCTCGCCCGTGGATGTCGTTTCCCAAGGGGTGGTTCAGACCGGCTGGAGCATCGTGCTGACCCAGCCGACGGCCCAGGCCTATCCCGCCTTGTCCCGGCTGCGCCTGGGGCTGGGCGTCAGCGTCTTGCTCTCCCTGCTCATGGTGGCGGTGCTGGCCGCGTTGCTCAGCGGACATCTCAATCGCCGGATATCGACCCTGGTCCAGGCCACCCGGAGGCTGGGTCAGGGAGTGTTCGACGTTCCGTTGCCCGATCTGGGCCGCGATGAAATCGGGGAGCTGGGCCGGGCCCTGAATCGAACCGCGGACGATCTGGCCGCTTCGGAGCGGGAAATTAAGCATTATCAGGCTCACTTGCAGGAACTGGTGGACAGCCGGACCGCCGATCTTCAGGCGGCCAACGAGTTTTTGCGACGGGAAGTGGAGGAACGGCGTCGAGTGGAGACGGAGCGGGAGAGGCTGGGAGAGCAGTTGCGCCAATCCCAGAAAATGGAGGCCGTGGGCACCCTGGCCGGCGGTATTGCCCACGACTTCAACAACATGCTCCAAGCCATTTCCAGCCATGTCCAACTGTTGCGCATGACCTGCGGCGACGACTGTCCGGGTCGGCGTCGCGAATCCGTCCGAACGGGACTGAATCGCATCGTCCAGACCGTAAACAGGGCCACGGAACTGGTGCAACGGTTGCTGACCTTCAGTCGTCGGGGAGAGTCGCGGCGGATACGGCATAATCTGAACGACGAGGTCCGGGACGTGGTGGCGTTGCTCGAGCGCACCCTGCCGCACACGATTCGGATCGAGGTCGATACCGACCCACAATTGGCCGACGTGTCCGCGGATCCGGTACAGATGGAGCAAGTCCTGGTCAACCTGGCCAACAACGCCCGGGACGCCATGCCCGAGGGAGGAAAACTGCTTCTGGAAACCCGGAACGTGGATTTGAGTCCGGAACAGGCCGCCGCGTACCTGGGATTGTCGCCGGGACCGCATGTCCGGTTGGCCGTGTCCGACTCCGGGGCTGGAATGGATGAAACGACGCTGCGACACATTTTCGAACCCTTTTTCACCACCAAGGACGTGGGCAAGGGGACCGGCCTGGGACTGTCCATGGTTTATGGGATCGTGTGGGATCACGAGGGCATGATTACCTGCGTCAGCCAAGCGGGTAAGGGGACGACCTTCATCATGCTGCTGCCCGCCTTGGGACCTGTTCGGGGTGACGTATCAGATAATTCGGAGATTTCTTCGGGAAGTGCCGGAGCGGATCCGTACGCCGTGTCCGACGCGTTCCGAACGCCCTCCGCGGGTGCGAAGATACTGATGGTGGACGACGAAGAGATGATCCGGGAAGTGACCGCGGAGTTACTGGCCGCCCACGGCTACGAGGTCTTCCAGGCCGCGGACGGCCAGGAGGCTCTGGAGGTGCATGCACGGGAAGGGATCGACCTGGTGATCACGGACGTGGGCATGCCGGGCATGGGCGGCGAGGCCCTGCTGCTGGCCTTGCGGGAGCGGGATCCGGAGGCCAGGGTCATCGTATCCAGCGGCTATGCCGGGATTCGGGAAAATGAGGAACTGCGAAAAGCCTCGGGAATGCTTACCAAGCCGTACAAGCTGGAGGATCTGTTGGAGCTGGTGCGAACTCTTTTGCAAGAAAAGCATGAAGAGGGGGCCTAACTGTCTACGAGTGTACAGGGGTGAATGCCGAATGAACGTGAAGAAGCAACTGATCCGGCGACGGGCATGGCAGGCCGGGATTGGTGTGATCGTGATGAAATACAGCCGGATTGTTGAAGAAATGCAGGATCAGGAGCCCGGCGCGGACGAGGGAAGCGAGTCGCCAGGGCGGTGATGATGGTAAGAGGTAGCTATTCGGGAACACCAGCCGATGGCCAGAACCGCGTCCTGATCTGGGACGCGGCTTCCAAGTTTTGGCTGGCGTTTCACGACACGTGCGAGGTGGTCCGGGCTGAAAACGTGGAACAGGTCGGGCCATGCCTGGAGCGGATCGAAGGTTTGGCGAAACAGGGTCTGTACGCCGCCGGGTTCGTGTCCTACGAGGCCGCTCCGGCCTTTGATCCGGCGTTGAGGGTCCGCCTGAGATCCGAGGACGGCCCTCCGTCGCTCTGGTTTGGGATATTTGAGCGTGTCGAACGGATCGCTGCCCGCGATCTTCTGAAGGGAGCGGACCCTGAGTTTGCGCGGCTAAACTGGTCGCCGTCCATTTCCGAATCCCGCTACCGGGAGGCCCTCGGGCGCATTCGGGAGCATCTGCGGGTGGGAGACTGCTACCAGGTCAACTTCACCTTCCGGCTGCGAACCGCCTTTCCTGGCGATCCCTGGGACTTTTTCCTGTCCGTTTGCCGGGACCGGCCTCCGACCCACGCGGCCTACGTCGGCTCGCCGGACTGGGCGGTATGCAGCTTCTCGCCGGAGCGGTTTTT
Organism: Desulfonatronum sp. SC1; assembly: GCF_003046795.1. Taxonomy (NCBI): domain Bacteria; kingdom Pseudomonadati; phylum Thermodesulfobacteriota; class Desulfovibrionia; order Desulfovibrionales; family Desulfonatronaceae; genus Desulfonatronum; species Desulfonatronum sp. SC1. The sequence goes on from NZ_PZKN01000003.1 coordinate 38,010, forward strand.
TGTCTTGGACGGCGAGGAGATCGTTTCCGAGCCGATGAAGGGCACCCGGCCTCGGGGGCGGACTTTGGAGCAGGATCAGGCTCTGGCCGAGGAACTTCGTCAATCCGCCAAGGACCGGGCCGAGAACGTGATGATCACGGACATGGTCCGCAACGATCTGGGCCGGATCGCTGAAACCGGCAGCGTTGTGGTGGACGACCTGTGCCGGGTGGAGAAGCACGCCACGGTCTGGCAGATGGTCTCCACGGTCCGAGCGCGGACAAGACGTTCGTTGACGGAGATCTTCGCGGCACTTTTCCCTCCGGCCTCCATCACCGGTGCGCCCAAAGCCGCCAGCATGGGGATCATCGCGGATTTGGAATCCGCTCCGCGCGGCCTGTATACCGGCTGCGTCGGATACGTGGGGCCGCGGGCGACCCGTTCAACCTCCGGCGCCAAACCGGAACTCCGGGCCGCGTTCAACGTGGCCATCCGCACCGTGCTGGTGGACCAGCGTCGAAACCGGGCCGAATACGGGGTCGGCGGGGGGATCGTCTGGGATTCGGAAGCCCGGGGCGAGTACGCGGAATGCCGGACCAAGGCCGAGGTGTTGCATCGGCGGATGCCGGAATTCCGGCTCCTGGAAACCATGCTCTGGACCCCTCGGCAAGGGTACGTGCTGTTGGAACGGCACCTGACCCGGCTGGGCGCTTCGGCCGAGTATTTTGATTTTCACCTGGACGTGCAGCTGGTCCGTGATCGACTGGACGGGCTGTCCGCGGGATTTGGCCAAAAATCACAAATGGTCCGCCTGCTTCTGGACAAGGACGGGGCCGTTGCCCTGGAACACCTGCCCCCGCCATCGCCGTCCTCCGTCCCCCTTCGCGTGACCCTGGCCACGTCGGCGGTGGATTCCTCGGACATCTTCCTTTACCACAAGACCACCCATCGCCATATCTACGCCCAGGCCCTGGCCGTGAATCCCGGCTTCGGCGACGTCCTGCTGCAAAACGAGCGCGGCGAACTCACCGAATCCACCCGGGCCAACCTGGCCGTCAGCCAGGACGGCGTTCTCTGGACCCCGCCGATCCGGTGCGGTTTGCTGAGCGGGACGATGCGGGCCGAAATGGTGGAGCGGGGCGAGTTGAAGGAACGAATACTCCGACCGGAGGACCTGCACGGGGCCGAGCGGGTCATGCTGCTCAATTCAGTGCGGGGGACGTATGATGTGGTGGTTTCGGGCGGTATTTGAACCAACACCGAGATATTCAGGGTAGATGGGTTGATGAGGGTTCGTTTTTTCAGAAGCAAGGCGGTTATTCATTCAGCCAGTCTTCGATCCGTAACCCATGCACCCTGTCGAACTCTCGTCGATTGTTCGTTATCAACGCCAGTCCACGAGCCATGGCTTGTCCGGCAATGAGTACGTCGTATGGTCCGATGGGCGATCCTTGCGCCGAAAGCGCGGCACGGATTTCACCCGCACGGCGGGCGTCTTCCGAGTCGAATGAAAGGATATTGAAGCGCAGGGAGGAGATTCTTTCCCGATTCTCGACCACGCGTCGGCTCTTGAACGCTCCGTAATACAACTCGTGGATGACAATGGCAGGAACGCCAAAATCCGGCGGGCGATGACGTCGCATACGTTCCAAAAAGACCGGTTCGCCTTTGAACAGAGTGATAATCGCGTTGGTATCCAGAAGGTATTTCATGTGAAATACTCCAACTCATCCCGGCGTTGCTCTTCGGATTGTTCCCGTAGAGCACCCTCGAAATCCGCGTCCACCGGGCCGACGACCTGCGTCAACCATGACCAATCGTCGGCAATGGGCTCCAGGATGACCGCGTTGCCGCTTCGGCGAATCCGCACTTCCCCGCCTTCAAAGCGAAATTGTTTGGGCAAGCGAATTGCCTGTGATCGACCGGACCAGAAAATTTTTGCCGTTTCCATGGGAGACCTCCAAGTTGATATATGGCAAAAAGATATATCCTGGCCTTCGGTAATGCAAGCAGGTGACGGGTGAGCCGGGGTTTTGCCGGAGGGACATGAGGAACATGAGCAAGGAACCGAGAAAACTGACGATTGAGAACGTCTTGTCGAGGTAGACATGGATCAGCGGTCGGATGATGTTTGCGGCGAGGTATGCGTCCATGATGACGCGGTGCGGCGGGTGGCGGGGCGGATGGTTCCGGATGAGACTCTTCAGCGGATGGCCGAGCTGTTCAAAGCCATGGGCGAGCCCGCCCGTGTGCGCATCCTGGAGGCCTTGAGCATTTCCGAATTGTGCGTCTGCGACTTGGCCGAGCTGCTGTCCATGAGTTCATCGGCGGTGTCTCACCAACTGCGCGTGCTGCGCACGGCCCGCATCGTCAAATATCGCAAGGACGGCAAGAACGTGATCTACAGCCTGGACGACGCGCACATCGTGGGATTGCTCAAGCAGGCCGAGGAGCATGTGGCGGAGTAGCGGGTTGCATTGATGGTCCAGTCTGCTGAAGCAGGGCCCAGGGCAATTTTGATCTCTGTGGAACATCAAAATTCCCAGTATAGTAGACGATTGAGTGTTCAGGGCGTGTCCCCAGGGTGGGCCGGCATCAGTCGAAATCGAAATCGCTATCGAAATCGGAAAGTTATCAGAAATCGATTTTGATCACGATTTCGATTTCGATACCGATCCGGATAGCGCCAGAGGATCGGGATCAAATCCGCCCTGAAGCAGGACAACTTTTTCCTTGAACATCTGAACATATTGTCATATGTTCACTTCGAAAGCTTTTCAGCGGCCCGGACGTTTTTGGGGACGCTTATGGAGGTGAACATGGATTGGGTGTTGCAAGTGGCCCTGGCCGGGTGGGACGTGCTCGTGGCCTCGGCGCCGTACATGCTTTTGGGGTTTTTCTTCGCGGGAGTGCTCAAGGCCTTTTTGCCGGACGACCTGGTGGCCAGACATCTGGGCACATCGTCATTTTCGGGATTGATCAAAGCCGCGGCTGTGGGCGTGCCCATCCCGCTGTGCAGTTGCGGGGTGCTGCCCACCGCAGCGGGCCTGCGTCGCCAGGGAGCGGCCAAGGGGCCTACCGCGGCCTTTCTGATCTCCACGCCCGAGACGGGCGTGGATTCGATAGCAGTGACCTGGGCCCTGCTGGACCCTTTCATGACCATTGTCCGCCCGCTGTCCGCATTTTTCACGGCCCTGGTCACCGGGACCATGGTTCAGGCCCTGGATCGGAGCAACGAACCGCCGGCACTGCCTCCTTCCAAGCCTCAGTTTTCTCCTTCCCCCAGTCCGTCCCCGTTCCCGTCCTCGTCTCCGTGCTTGACCGGGGCAGGATGCGGTTGCGCTACAGTGCAGTCTCAAGGGCAGTCTCAAGACCACAAGCCTGACCAGCCTCCGGCTAAAACCTCGGCTCTGCTCCGCCTGCGTGCGGGCATGGCCTTTGCCTTCGGCGATCTGTTCCGGGACATCGCTCCATGGTTTCTGCTGGGCGTGCTCATAGCCGGCGGAATCTCCGTTTGGCTCACACCGGAGATGGTCTCTAGGTGGCTGGGAAATCCCGTGCTGGCCATGGTGGTCATGCTGGTGATTTCCGTGCCGCTGTACGTCTGCGCCACGGCTTCCACGCCCATTGCCGCGGCCTTGGTGCTCAAGGGCCTGAACCCGGGAGCGGCCCTGGTCTTTCTGCTGGCTGGCCCGGCGGTCAACGCCGTGGCTCTGACCGTAATCACCAAAATTCTGGGCCGACGGGCCACGGTGATCTACGTTTCCGGGATCGTGATCTGCACCCTGGGCCTGGGCCTAATGGTGGACTGGATCTACGGACAAACGGACTTTATGGTCGGCGCGTTGGGGAACTGGCGCATCGGCGCGGACGAAGAAGAGGCAAGGCTTGTGGGTGTGGCTTCCGCCGTAGTGCTCTTGGGGGTGTTCGCTTGGAGCTGGACGGCGGCATTCACTTCACACAACCAGGTTGAGCACGTCGACCTTGACCAGATCGGCCAGTTCCAGCAGGGCCTCGAACCTCGATTGGCCGATGAAGTTGTCCGGAGCCAGGTACAAAGCCCTCGGTCTTGAGATGGACGCAAGAACTCCAAATTGTAGCAATCATTCAGCATTTTAACAAATCAGCATTCAGCGATCCCGAAGGGATCTCGTCGTATAGTCGGTGTTTTTAACTACCTGTCGTGGAAAACTCCAAAGTAGTGAAATGCGGGTCAGGTTTTCCTGGGCAATGCCTATACCGTTGTCGGTAACCTGAAAGAGCAACCGGTCCGGGCCAGGGCGAGACAGCCGCAGGATGATGTTTTTTTTCTTCATTAATTAATGACCATCAGGACGAAGATGCCCAGGGTGGCCAGGGTTGTCAGCCAGGACAGCAGGGCCGTGCTCAGGGCGATGCCCAGACCGCGGCGATGTATGTGTTCGGGTGGGGACATGGTTGGTCTCTCCTCCTCGGAGAGGCTATTCTTCCAGCTTCTTGAGCACCTCGGTCCCAACCACCAAATTCATCCGGGACTGCAGGGCGATGTGATCGTAGCGCGCCCGATAGTGCTGGGCGGACATCAGGGCTTCCATCAACTGGGCGCGGATGACCTCTTCCGTCTCCACCAGCGAGTGCTGGTAGGCCCTGGTGTTCAGATCGCGGTTCTCCACGGCGGCGTCCATGGCCTCCAGCGTGGCCTGGTGGGACTTTTCAGCCGCACCCAAGGACAGGAAAATATCCCGGAGCTGGAGGCCGATACCTTCCTGGAGCAGGAACTGCTCTTCTTTGATCTTGGCGACCCGGGCTCGGGCCTCGGCCACCCTGCCCTGGGTCAGAAACCCGCTGAAAATCGGGATCTCCATGCCCACGCCCACGGACCAGCCCTTCTTGTTGCGGTCCGTGGCCATGCCCGCGTCGTAGTCGTTCCACCACCTGAACAGTTCCCCTGTCACGGCAAGCTTGGGAAGATGTCCGCTGTGCGCCGTGCGCAGGGAGCCCTCCGCGGCCCGGATCCCGGCCTCGATCTTGGCCCAGTCCGGATTGAATCGGTAAGCTGTCCCAACCAGTCCGTCCAGTTGTTCCGCGAACGGCGTAAAGGGCATTTCCTGGTCCACCGGCCGGACGCTGGCATGCCAGGGCAGCCCCATGGTATTGGCCAGGGCGGCCTGGGCCATTAATTCGTTCTTTTCCAGTGAGGCAACCATGGAGCGCAAGGACTCGACCATTACCTTGTTGCCCAGCCAGTCCGTCTTTTTGACCGTGCCGGAGCCTTCCTTGTACATGGTTTCCGTGAGGTTCAGGGTGGCCTCCATCCGGGCCAGGGTATCCTTGCCAACCTGGTGGAGCTGGGCGGCCAGGACCGCGCCGTGGTAGAGCCGTTTGACGCTGTCCATGATCTCCAGGTCCGTACGCCGAACCTCCTGCTGCATCATGTCCACCAGGCCCTCGGTCTGTTCCCGCAGGCCCTTGCGCATCCCGCCGTCATAGAGCAGCCAGGAGCCCTGGACCGAAGCCCTGAACGACTCCTTGTCCATCAGCTTGATGTCCTGTTCGGGAATGGTGATGGCGTTGGTGGGCACGGTCCCCACTCCCGGAATGGTGATCGGGATGGTTCCGCCCATGGGCAGGGTGAAATTGTAGGCCGGAAAGATGTAGTTCGGGTCCTGGTCCAGGAGTTGGTAGCCGCCCTGGAGGCTGATCTGCGGCCAGTAGCCGGCCAGGGCTTGGCGATGTTGGGCCTCGGCCATTTCCACGGCGTAGCGGGAAGCTGGACGACGGCGGTTGTTCTCCAGGGCAGCCTCAAGGCATGTCTCGAGATCGGCCGTATGAACGACCATTTCCCCATCCGGCGAACCCGTTGCAGCCGCCGTGGGGTCTGGCGGCGCGGCCAGAACGACCAGACAGAACAGGATTGTCATTGCCGGAAACGAAAGGGGACGTATCTTCATCTTTTGCTCCTAAATTGAGGGTTGCGTGTCGTGATAGTTTGGAAAACACCTCTTCCTGTGGAAGAGGGCCAAGTTGAGGGGGGCGCAGACTACTCATCTCTCCCCGTGGGAGAGTGACAGGGTAAGGGTATGCTTTATTCACGCGGAAACGTCTCGGCCTGGGGCACGGACAGAGGGCGGCTGAACAGATAACTCTGGACTTCCGGGCAGTGGTTGGCACGTAGAAAGTCGGCCTCCCTGACGGTTTCCACGCCTTCGGCGACTACCCGCGGGTTCATGCCCGCGAGTTACCGGGCACTCTCGAAGGTGCTCACCGTGACCGAGATATCGTATCCCATGTTGCGCCCGATGGTCCGGGTAAAAGTCTTGAAGGCGGCTTCCGCGTCCAGGCGATGGATTCCGAAAAAGGCACTCTCGATGAAGCCCACGTTCAGCTGGGCAGGCTCCAAAGGTTGGTTGGTCCCGACCGGGGCGGAGGAGAACAACAGCATGGCCTTGTGGATCAATACGGCTACAACCGGTAAACCATGACCAGGCAAGAAACGGACGACGGGCATGTTCACTGATCGTCCTCCATAACGATTTGTCGGTGCAGGGCGATCAACTCCAGGGCCGTATTCAAGGCGCTTTCCGGATAATCCCCGATTCGTTCACTGTTGAAGACTAGCAGTACCTGCCCCCCGGCCGGGGTTTCGTGCAGGTCGCGAATCCCGGCGAGCAGCTGCTCCAGGAAGGACGGGGCGTAGTCGCGTCGAAAGGCGAAAACAGCCGGGACCATCGGCTCCGAGGCGGCCAGGATATGGAGCTGGGCGCCGAGTTGGGGATTGAGTTCAACCATGGTTTCAAAGCCATGGCGTGTGACCAGGCAGGCATCCGCCTGGCGAAAAAAAACCGGCAGGAGCGTCTGCGAGAGGCTGGGCAGGGTAGTGACCCGTCCGGCCAGTTCGGCAAGAGGCTCAAGCTTTTCCTGAACCAGTAGCGCATCCAGCCAGAGCGGAGCCAGGGAGGCCCGCAGGGCCTGATGCACGTGAACATGACGGCCCGCCAGGTCGGCCAATGTTTCCAGGGGGCCGTCGCGGTGCGCCAGCAGGACAAATTCCTCGGCGGTTTCACCGTCGTGATAGGTAAGAAAGATCGGGGAGAATTCCACTTCGTGGCGAAGCAGGTCGTATTCCATGCTCGTGACGGCCGCGACATCCATCTGGCCGTCAAGCAGGTCCGGGAGCATGTCCTGGACTGCCTTGTAAACCAAAACTTCCGGCTCGACGGGAATCCCGCGTTCTCGAGCTACGGTCTGGCCCCAGACGGTCATCGCGGCCCGGGCGTCGTTTTCGTTGACCTCGGTGAACATGTTGTTGGTGAACCCGATGCGGAAGTTGCTGTCAGCGGCCTGCGCCAGGGCGGTTGTCGGGATCGTCCAGAGCGTCAGCAAGGTTACCAGCAGGTAAAGGAGATTGGCTGCGGGCTTTGCTTGGGAAAGGGGCTGAATGCAAGAGGAAGTGCCGATGTTCCGCGTACTGAGGGGAGCCTGCTCGCTGCGTTGCTTGTCAGACGGGTGATGCAGGCTCGTCGCGTGGTCCGCTGTCTTGGACTGGGCGTCGCAATGGCAAAGATAATTCAGCCGGTTGCCGAAGCCGCGCAGGATGGCGGAAGGCTGGTCATACTTGTGCATCGTCATATCGAGGTGCTGTTCCGTGGGGTGCGAGCAGGGAGTGTTGTGATGTAACTGTTTGATACTGAATGTAAAATGCGAAATAAAACTTTGGTACTATGGCCCATGTTCGACATGTTGTAAATGTCTTCAGGTGTCATGTTTGCGTATCTGTACCCGTGTTATCCCTAGCCTCGTTAGATCACCGTTTGACTTTCGGTCCTGTTTTGGTACGGGTGAAGGGTCGATAGCAGAGGCAAAAATATCTCACATTCGCATATCAACAGCGGACAGGTTCATGGGAGCGAAGAAATGAAGAAATGTTTTATCTTTTTGTTTTTTTTAATTTTATTGGCCGGGTGTTCCCATCTCAGCGCCACGCATTTGCCGCGAAACCAACTCGTCGCGGATCAAACCGAGGTCATTTCCCTGGATTTCTGGGATTTTCACTATGTGGCTCGAACGGAGGGCGATGGGTTCCTTGTTTCCGGAAAGGCCCTGCCGAATACCAGGGTCTGGCCCGGCCTGGCGGAGTGGTTCCAGGAGTTGGTTTTGTTCGGGTACATCACGGATGCGCAAGGAATCGTCCTGGGGGGGGATCGCAGGTTGTATCCGGTTCAGCGGATGGTCCCCGAAGGGGTGGAGTTTGCTTTCAGGATTCCGCTTGAAGCCGTTCCCGCGGATACGGATGCCCATGTGACGTTTGGATACCGCATGAGCCTGACGGAAAGCGAATTTCAAGCGGTTCCCCGCCGGGGTGAGTCGTTTTCCAGCGATGTTGATGTGTTTTCGGCGCAGCAAGGGCCGGTGCCCAGGTAGCTTCTTTAGGGAATTGGCTGGTCTCAATGTGCCGTTTCTGCTCCACCAGCGCTTCATGCTCCTCGAGTGCGGCAGGAGGCATGTCAAAATGGTGAGACAGGCATCTTGCCTGCACCACCCAATCCACAAACGGTAATTCAGTCAAAGCTGTATCCCCTACACCATTTTTTTCTTTCGGGAGACGAACCAATGATCGAAATGCATCCCATTGGAGTGATCCACAGTCCGTTCAAGGAACTGAGCGGCATGCCGATTCAGCCCGCCGGAGCGGCGGGAGTACTGGGAACGGTGGAGATATCGGAGGAATACCAGGCCGGGGTGAAGGATTTGGATGGCTTTTCCCATCTCATTTTACTGTACCACTTTCATGGCAGCCAAGGATTCAACCTCAAGGTCGTCCCGTTCATGGACACCGTACCCCGGGGCCTGTTCGCCACTCGTGCGCCCAAGCGGCCGAACCCCATCGGCCTGTCCATCGTGGAACTGGACCGGATCGAAGGCGGTGTGCTGCATATCCGCAACGTCGACGTCCTGGACGGCACTCCGCTTCTGGACATCAAGCCCTATGTGCCGAAATTCGACGCCCACACGCAAGCCCGGGTCGGCTGGCTGGAGACGCCTGGAGAGACCGTGGCCGAGCAAAGATCGGACGATCGGTTCATGTAGGCAACGGGGATTATTCCGCCAAGGCCCACGGGCAAGTAACCCGCCAGGGGCAGGAGGGGCAGGTTCCTGGTTGGGTGGTGGGGGAGAACAGGGGGGCTTCCAGGATGTGGCGGCCGAGCCATTCCAGGATCACGGGCAGGCCTTGCGTCTGCCAGTCCAGGAAATGATGCGTCAGGCGTTCGGCCTCGTTTTTTTTGCCGGGTTTGGTCAGCGGGACGAAGCGGTTTTTGGCCTGCCATTCGCCGAGATGCACGTAGCCGCACAGGGCCGGAGCGGCGTGGAGATAGAGGTAGCCGGGCAGTTGCGGATCAGAGAGGTGGGTGTTGACCAGGGTCAGTCCTTCGTGGGCCGCTGTTTCGTCGCCCGGAGACAGGTCTGTCAGGTCATTCGCCAGTTCTTCCAGGCGAAGGATGTCCAGCGGCTTGCGCCGGGACGCGCCGCCGGTCTTGTAGTCCAGAATCATGGGGATGTTCAGCGAAGGGTCCAGGTCGATCCTGTCCAGCCTGCCGCGCAGGACGATCCTGGCGGCGGCTCCGGGCAGGGGACGTTGGGCTGACTGTTCCACGGCCAGCAGGTGGACCGGCTGGTCGGACTGGCGCAGGTACGCGCGCAGCAGTTCTTGCAGCAGCCGGGCCTGGAAGAACCGGGCCGCCGGGGCCAGGGGGGCCTCCCGCAAATGGCCTGGGGCCAACTCGGACCAAATGTCGTCAAATCCGGATAGCAGATCCATGGGCACCACGGTGGATTGCTCGTGGGGCCGGAACAGCCGCTCCAGGATGTCGTGGGCCAGACGGCCCATGACCGCGGCACCGGGGTCGTCGCGCGGGTCGGGCCGAGGCGGGAAGGCGGCCACCTCTTCCTTGAAGAAGCGCAGCGGGCAGCGCAGATAGGTGCGCAGCGCGGACAGGGACAGGCCCCGTTCCAAGCGCCGGGCCAGACGGTCCGCCTGGGCCGCCTTTTCCGGCGGACGCCCGGGCGACAGGCTCAGGTCCAGTTCCAGCGCCACTCGGGAAACGCTTCCATGCAGGAGCCTGCCCGCGGCCTTTTCCAGGCCCCAGAGTTCCCGCTCCCAATACCGGCTGGGCATGGTCCGGCCTTCCAGTGGATTGGGGGACGCGCCCTGGCGGCTGTAGAGGCGGACCTCCCCGGTCGAGGCCATCAATCGCTGGAGATGGTAGTGGATGATCCGCTCCTCGGCATAGCCCGGCGACAGTCCCAGGGCCGGGCGCAGGGCCTCGGGCAGCAGGGGGTTGGGCGCGGCGGTCCGGGGCAGAACCCCTTCTACGCATTCCAGCACGATCACCTTGTCGAAGCATAACAGCCGACTTTCCAGTAATCCCATCACCTGCCAGGACGTGAGCGGCTCCCCGCTGAACGGGATGCGCTCCAGACCGAGGCAATTCCAGAACACGCTCCACAAGGCCGCCGGAGGAAGCGCCCGGTCCCGGCTCAAGGTCTGCTCCAGGCCTGGAAGAACCGTGGAATACAGCGCATGGACCGCGTGCATTTCCAGCACCGAGGGAGCTCGTTCCCGCACCTGGAGGGCGTCCAGGAGGCGCGGCAGGAATCCGCCCAGTTCATTCAGGGTGGTCAGGCCCAGGGCCTCATGAAAAAGAACCGCCAGCCCGGCCATGCCCGATGCCGTGAAGGGGGCGGGATCGGTTCCCTCCTGCCCTCCTATCTTCTCGTGCTCGGCCTCACCCACATTCTCAACGTCCACCGCGACGCACTCCCGAAGCAGTTCCACCAGGGCCGGGGGATCCAGAAACGCGTGCCCTTGCCCCTGGATCAGGCGGCGCAGGCGGGCCAGGCCTCCGCTGGGCAACAGCCGCCGCACCCAGGGATTTTGCCAGAGATCCAGGTAATCCCGACTGGCTGGCCCCACGCCGGTGAGCCGTTCGTCCCGGGCCATGCGGGTCAGGGTGTGCAGGAGCAGGCCCAGGGCCGAGCGCTCCAGGGGCAGGCCCAGGGTGACGTTGACCTCCTTGTCCATGGGCAGGTGGGCCAGCACGGGGCGCAGCAGGGCCGGGTCGGGCAGGATCACGGCAACTTTCTCTTCTTGTCCCCAGGATGCGGCGTCCTCGGCCAGACGGCGCAATTCGGAGTGCAGGTCATGGGCCAGGATGAAGGTCGGGGCCAAACCCTGGGCCAAACCCTGGGGCTGGCCCAGGGATTGGCCTTCATCCTGGTCACTGGGGGCGAATTCCCAGTCCAGATCAGCCTTCCAGGCCGAGGCCCAGCGTTGCAAAGGTTCGGGCAGGGGCTGGTCGGCCTGCCACCAGAGTTCCGCTCCAGCCTGGCGCAGGGACTGGACCAGATCGGCCTCGGTCCGGGTCAGGGCGAACAGGCCGCAAAGGTAGGTCGGACCGTGAAGCGGTGAGTGGTCCCGGTGGAGGCGTTCCGGTGGGATTCGGGCGGCCAGGGTCGCCGGGGTGGCCAGGTTGCGGGCCGCGAGTTGTTCGTGAAACGCGGCCTGGACCGCTCCCAGGTCGGCCAGCAGCCGTGCGGCCGCTTCCGGTAGGTCGTCCGGAGGATGGTCCAGGGCCCGGGCCGTGATCCGCTCCCGGTCCAGTTCGTCCAGAACCTGGGTCAGGCGCAGACCCCAGGGCAGAAACCGATGCCAGGGCGTCGCCTCTTGATCGTCCTTCAGGCCGCCTTTCAGACCGTCCTTCAGGTCGGCGTCGATCTCGTGCAACAGCCAGGCCTGATCCAATGGGGTGGCCAGGGCCGGGGGATCATCCGAAGCCAGGCAGGTCTGGCGCAGAATCCAGTCTTCCAGGCTGGAGCAGCGCGGAGGCAGAAAGGGCGCGCCCAGGGAGCGGGCCAGGGCCTGATGCAGATAGATGCGCGGCCGACGATGGGGGAAGATGACCTGGATGTTGCCCATGGCCAGGAATGGGGCATCGGCGCATCGGGCCCTGAGGTGGTCGTGGAGCAGGGCGATGGGGTCGGCATGCAGGGAGAGGACGCGGATGGGGTGTGTGTGATCCTCCGGGGGGCTCGGGAGCAGGGCTTCTGGAAACGGGCAGGTCGATGATCCTGACTTCTCAAAGGCCGAAGCCGGGTGATGTCGTGGTTGTACGGGCGGGAGCGTGACCACCTCGGCTCGCTCCAGGTTGACCAGCGCGCCATGGCATTCCCGGCCCAGCAGGTCGGCCAGGAGGCGTTGATAGGAGCGGACCTGGGCCCGGTCCGCGTCCGGGTCGCCCGCGCCCAGCTTGAAGTCCAGCACCCAGGCCGTGCCGTCCGGCAGCAGGACCAGGCGGTCCACCCGGACCAGGGCGTGCGGCGCAGTGGAGGACGGTCCGTGGGGATGGGCCGAGGCCTGGGCCGAAACCTGGGCCGGAATCACGATTTCCTGTTCCGCCAGGGCCAGGGCCGTTTCGGAAAAGAGTTCGGCCATCAAGGGGTGGGCCAGGGTTCGGACCATGGCCGAGGCCAGCGGGGCCAGGTCCAGCCGGGCCGGGTGCACGCCCAGCAGGGCCCGGGCCTGATGCAGACGACGGGTCACCGCGGCCAAAGAGGTCTCGTCTGGTCCGGTCTCGCCGGGGCCGAGCAGGGCCAGGGCTTGATGGGCCACGTCGCCGTGCAGTCGCCGCGAGGTCGCGGACGGGTCGGTCCAGGACGAGGCGTCGGGTGGGGCCAGGAGCAGGTGGGGAAACAGGGGGTCGCGCATTGTTAGGGTGTTGTTGGGTTGTCGGCCATCAAGGCCCGCAGCCAGTCCGCTGCCCGGGAGCCCTTGGAAGTCTTGCCCTCGGGCAGGAACAGGCGAAGGCTTTCCCGGGCCCTGGTCAGGGCCACGTAGAGCAGGTTCAGTTCCTCGGCCATGGAGTGGACCTGCTCCTGGTCCATGATCAGGGCCACCTCGTCGGCCCGGGGCTTGGTCGTGGAGACCAGCCCCGGTCGGCCATCCTCGGTGGGCAGGAGCAGATGAGCCGGACGGTTTTTCTCGCCATAGCCCAGCAGGGGCAGAAAGACATGGGGAAATTCCAGGCCCTTGGCCTTATGCACGGTCATCACCCGAACCGCGGCCAGCCCCTCGGGCAGTCCGACCACGCAGGATCCGGCGTTTTCCTCCCAGAAGGCCAGAAAGGCGGACAGGGTGGCCTGGCCCTGGTTCTCGGCCTGGAAAGCCGTTTCCAGGAGTTTTTCCACCCAGGCCCACTGGCCCAGAGGCAGCTCGCGAAGCCGGAAATGGACCACCGCGGCCAGCAGCAGTTCATAGGCCCCGGAAAGTCCGGTCCGTTCCCAGAAGGGCTGAAGGTGTTCGGCCCAGAATCCCGGATGCTCTTTTTGGAGTCGCAGGGAGAGGGAGCGGGCGGTCGCGACGTCCTGGTCCTGGTCGTCGATTGTCCGGAGCAGCGCGTCCATGCCCGGCGGGAGGCCATGGATTCCTTCGCGGAAAAGCAGGGGGTTGCGACACAGGGCGTACAGCGCGGCGTCGTCGCCGGGGTGGTCCAACCAGGTCAGCAGGGCCAGCAGGCCGCGGACCGCGGGATGCGCGGAGATGACCAGGCTTTGTTCGGTGATGGTCGGGATGTCCGCGGTCAGCAGGCTGGCGGCGCATGACCTGGCTTCCTTGTTGGTCCGCACGAGAACCGCGATGTCGCCCAGATCCGTTGCATCCCCGCGCAGCGCCAGGATCTGGGCGACCAGGGTTTCCAGGGCCAGAGCCATGTAGGCCTCGGTTCCGCTTTCCAGGTCGTCCAACGGGATGTCGGTGATCCGGACCGCGCCGACGCAGTCCTTCCAGGGGGTCTGGGCCGCTTCGGCGTAAAGGGCCGCCGCGGTGGCGGCCAGCAGGGCCCGAGACTCGTCCTTGTCCTTGGCCGTGATCATGGCCCGGGCCAGATTCGCGCTGGGCTCCGGCTGTTCCAGGGGCGCGAATCGGGCATTGATCCAGTCCACCACCTCCGGGCAGGATCGGCGGTTGAAGGGCAGAACCGCGCGTTGCCGGTTTTCTTGGGCCACGTTGGGCAGCACCGCCGGGTCAAGCGGTTCGAAGAACAGCCGCCAATCCCCGCCGCGCCAGCGGTAGATGGCCTGCTTCACGTCGCCGACGCAGAACAGGCTTCCGCCTTCGGCCAGGGCCTCCAGGGCCAGTTCCCGGAGCACGTCCCATTGCTCCCGGCTGGTGTCCTGGAATTCGTCGATGAGCAGATGGTTCCAGCGCAGGCCGAGGATCAGGGCCGCTTCCTGGAGCAGGTCGCCCTGGGCGAGGTGGAGGCGGATCAGTCGGGTCCACCAGCCGCCCGGCAACAGCCCCTGGGTGCGGCCCAGCCGGTCCAGTTCCAGGTTCACCACGTGATGCAATTTGGCCAGAGGGGCCACGGACAGTCTGGCCCGGGTCAAAAGAAAGGCGTTCCTGGCCCGGCGCACCGCCTGGTAGGCGTCCCAGGCCTGGGGCAGGTCCGGGTTGGTCAGGGCGGGCTTGTTGAAAAGGTCTTCGGGCGTGGTTTTGTCGAAAAAGGCGCTTTCCAGCTTGCCGAGGGGGTCGTCCAGGAGTTCCCCGAGTTTCGGGGGCTTGAATCGGGAGACGTGATCGGACAGGCCAAACTGATCCAGGGTGGCGGTTAGATCCCGGCAGGCGTTCTGGAACGTGGCCCCGGCCTGGCGCAGGTCGTCCAGGGAGGTGACGGCCAGGGGCTCGAAGATCTGGTTCAGGTCGCGGACCACTCCGGTGACCTGCTCTTCCAGCCAGGGCAGGAAGCGCAGCCCGGTGCGCGCTTCCTGGTGCAGGTAGACCTGGAAGATGCCTTCCCAGAGCGCGGAGAGGGACTGGGCGGCTTCTGGGTCGTGGTCAACCGGTTCGCCCGGGTTTTCGGTGGAGTCTGATGGCTGGATCGGGGCCTGGACCGGGGCCAGGACCAGAGCCTGATCCCAACCCGTGCGGGCCAGCAGGCCTTCCAGGACCACCTTGGCCCAGGCTTCGGAATTGAATCCGGCTTCCAACTCCGGCCAGAGATCCATGCGTCGGGCCAGGGTCTGGACCAGTTGAAAGTTCAGGCTGTCGATGGTCTTGACCTGAAAGCGCTGGTATTGATCCAGGATCCGCTCCAGCCAGGCCCCGGCGGCTTCCGGGTCCAGCCCGCTTTGGGCGCGCAGCAGTTGGCCGGATGGGGTTTGCAGGGCGATTTCCTTGAGAAAGGCCACGATCCGGGACTTCATCTCCTGGGCCGCGGCCACGGTGAAGGTCAGGGCCAGGATGTGCCCCAGCCCGGCGACGGACGGTTTGCCGACCCTGGCCAGGAGCTGCAGAAACCGCAGCCCCAGGCTGTAGGTCTTCCCGGCCCCGGCTGAGGCCTGGACCACCAGGACGTGAGGAAATGTCTCGGGAAGGGGGATGTCGGAGTCGGTGGTCATGGCTGGGATTTCAGATGAGCAACGGTGATGGGTCAGAAGTTGTAGCGCAGGCCGATGGTGTTGGCGTTGTGGCCGCCCTTGAGGTTGCCGAAGGTGCGGAAGGCCCCGGAGCGGTGGTGCAGCCGGTAGAAGATCGCCCACTGGGGGTACTGGGGAAGAGAGAAGGCCAGTTCCGGGCCGAGGTAGACCAGCCAGGTCGCGTCACCGTCCTGGGTTTCTTCCCGGTTCCGCTCAATGCCGATGGAGTTGTGGATCCAGCTCAGGCCGAGGGTGAAGGCCGGTTCGAGGCGCAGGCGATTGAACAGCACGACGCCCCGGTGCCGCAGAGCCGCCCCGGCCCAGATTTCCGCGGACCAGCGGCAACCGAACCGCGCGGCGACCCCGATCTCCGGACCCAGGCGCAGATCGTAGGCCAGATCGAGCATGTCCCGGGCGTAGGCCAGGGCCACGAGATGGTTTTCCTCGAAGTCCACGGACCAAAAGGTGGCCGTGTCCCCCATGCTTTGCGTGGTGTATTTCCCGGCATACAGGCTGACGCGCTGCGTGAAGTCCGGCGTGGCGGGGAAGGAAAACCAGGCAGGGGAGGGTGGCGTGGGTTCGGCTTCGATGCCGTGTTCGTCCGCAAACAAACTTGGATTATCAATGCTTGCGTGGGAAAAAAGGGGGGAGAACAGCGGTGCAAGGAGAAAAACCACCAGGAAAAGGCTCTGAGCGGCGAAGAGTAGGCTATGGCGGGGCACGTTTCTTTCTCGGCGCGGTTATGGTGAAGACGAAACCGGAGCTTCGGCCAAGCCAAGCCGACCGTGGGCCATCCGGATGTGTCCGATGGATCGCCAGTCCAGGCCCAGCAGAGCGGCCCCTGCCGCGTCCACGGCCACGGGGTCGAACCCGGCCACGAGCTTGTTCACGGGCGGGGAGCAGGTGGCTCCGCCCAGGTGATATTCGGCCAGGCCGACGCTGGCGTCGATGATCGCCAGGTCCGGGGCGCGGTAGCGGTTCAACTCGTAAATGGAGCGCTGCATGTCCGCGTGCAGGGCCGATTTTTTCCAGGAGCCGCCGCGCTGGTAGTGGCTGGGTGGAAGCAAGCCGAGCATGTTTTTCATGGTCAGAGTGACCTGGGCCAGGCTGTGCCGCTTGAGCACGGCCACGGAGATCAACAGGCCGCTCATGGCAGCTTTGGGCAGAAAGATTTCCGGAAAAAAACGGTACGTCGGATCCTTGCGGCGGGTCATGCGAGTCAGGGGGGCCTGGTTCAGGTCCACCAACTCCAGGTCCAGTTCCTCGGCCAAGGCGGCATAGCCCAGGTCCGCGAAGATTTGGCCGGTATCCAGGCAGGCGTCCCCGCAGCCTTCGGCCAGGATGATCCGGGCCTTGGAGTGTCGGCGGGCATATTCCACCAAGGTCCGGACCATCTCAGGGTGGGTGGTCACGGGAAAGGGCGAGGTGTTGACCAGATTGGGCTTGATGATCACCCGCCTGCGCCGCTTGAGCACACCGGGCGCACCCAGGTCGTCCAGCAGAGCAGCCAGGGTGGTCGGGTAGTCCTGGAATTCGTGAACGAGGCAGGGGAGGTGGCGAGGTTCAGGCATAGCGCGACGTTTTGTCTCGGGTTCGACGGTGGTCGATGATCCAGGCCGCGACGCCCAGGCCCAAGGCCACCAGGAGCAGCAGGGCCAGGAATTGGTAGGCCCCGGCGATGCCCGCGGACAAGGCTTCGGGCGGGACCGCGGCGAAGTCCGTGCGCACGGGTTCCAGGGTAGCGGAGACCACGGAGAGGGTAAAGATGGAGCCGATCAACGGCAGGCCGGTGGTCTGACCAAAGACCCGTGAATAGTTCAGCAGCCCGGAGGCCACGCCCAACCGCTCCAGGGGCACCGCGCCCATGATCGCACTGTTGTTCGGGGCCTGGAACAGCCCGACCCCCAGGCCCACGGGCAGCACCCGCAGCACGAAGCCCCACCACGGCGTATCCAGGCTGAGGGTGCTCACGGCCAGGCAGCCGCTGATCAGGATCAGCAGGCCCAGGAGGCTGAGACCCCGTGGGCCGAAGCGGTCCGACAGAGCACCGGCGAAAGGGGCCACCAGGCCCATGCTCAAGGGAATGGCCATCATCAGCAAGCCCACTTCGCTGGGCGGATGGCCTTGGGCGTACTGCAGGAAAAACGGCATGATGAATCCGGCGGACAGGGAAATGAAGACCAGGAGGGACATGACCAGGTTTATGCTGAACAACGGGTTGCGAAACAGCTTCATGTCGATCATGGGCTGCTGGACGCGGCGTTCCACCAGGATGAAGGCGATCAGCCCAATGGACGCCACGGCGAGTAGCGTCACGCTCATCGGGGCGGAGAAGCCGGTTTTCTGGCCCAGGGTCATGCCCATGGAGTAGGCGGCAAGGGAGAAGGCCGCGAGAATCGCGCCGGGGATGTCGAAGCGTTGTCCGCCTTGCCTGGGAGGCAGGGCGGGCATGTACTTGGCAATGATCCACTGGGCCAGAATGCCTAGGGGGACATTGATCAGAAAAATCCAGCGCCAGCCGATGAATTCGATGATCAGCCCGCCCAGGGAGGGTCCCAGGGCCAGCCCCATGGCCACGGTGGCCCCGATCAGACCGATGGCCCGGCCCCGCCGGGCGGGCGGGGCGAGTTCCGTGACGATGGCGATGCCCAGGGCCTGACTCATGGCCGCGCCCACGCCCTGCAAGGCCCGAAAAAAGATCAGCCAGCCCACGCTGGGCGCGAGCCCGCAAAGCAGGGATGCCAGGGTGAACAGCCCCAGCCCCAGGCTGAAGATTTTCTTTTTTCCGCGCATGTCGCCCAGGCGCGAGACCAGCAGCAGCAGGGAGGCCACCACCAGCACGTAGCTGAGGATGACCCATTGCACCGTGGCGAAGTCCGTGTCCAACTGCTTGGCGAGGCTTGGCAGGGCCACGTTGACGATGCTCATGTCCAAGGTGGCCATGAATACCATCATGTTCACCCCGATCATGCTCAAAAACGTATACTTCGGAGGCTCATGGAATGAAGGGACAAAGGGAGCGGCTTGGCCCTGGGTGTTTTTTGGAGGGTTGGACATAAAGAGAGCGTCTCTACCAGAGATGCCGCGCAACCTCCAGTGGGGCTATCCACTTGTCGTGCATGCCCGAAGCTGTCTTCGTAGCTGTCTTGATACTGGACAGAATCCATGACTCGGTTTACATCGAAAAACCCTTACGGAGGGATGGCCGAGTGGTTGAAGGCGGCGGTCTTGAAAACCGCTGACGGGGAAACTCGTCCGGGGGTTCAAATCCCTCTCCCTCCGCCAGCACATGATCCGGCGCTGTCCGGTAAAATACAATAAGCCCCGAGAAATCAGGGCTTTTTTGTTTTATCGGACAGATTCGGACAGGACTGGACAAACCTGTAGCAAGACTCAAAAGGGACCTTGACTGGTACTCAAGGTGCCAGTGGAAAATCTCAAGGATAGCAGTTCTGGCTTTTGTAGTGGTACCTGGCGAATCCGAGGTATCACGTCGAGGCATGGAGGAAGAAGTGGCGCTGTCTGACAAATCTATTCAGGCTTTGAAACCCAAGGGGTCTTGGTCCTACTTTGTAGCTGCTGGGATTAATGGGCTTTAGTCGAGGTGACGCCAAGCGGGGATAAAAAATTGAGGGTGAAATATACCCACCAGGGGGTAAGGCAGAAAACCTCCGTTGGCAGCTATCCGGCCATGTCGTTAAAAATCAGCCAGAGAGAAAGCGTTTGGAGTTCGCGAGCTGATTGAGAAGGGAGCTGATCCCAATGAAGATCGGGCTGAGAAAGAACGCCTGGAACAGGCCAAGGCTTGCAACAAGGCCAAGCATCTGCCTGAACGTGTTGAATGATGCAAAGCTGGGCAGATACGCGCATCGTACCTGCGAAGCAGGGTTTCACTGAGGCTGGAATGCTGGGATGTGATGACGACTCTTCGTCCAGTTGCGGCGACGGAGATGCTTCGGGCATGACCGTTCTTGCCGTTCACTCCCGTACGGGTTGCGGCTGGGTTTCGAGTCGTTCCCGTTCGAAGATTTCCCATAAATTGAAGGTGATGGGGAACGTGCGTAATTCGAGGGTGTCGTCCCAGTTGAAGCGCTCCGGCATCTGGTAGCGCCCTTTGTCCAGGACATAGCGTTCCGCCAGATCCAGGTCCGGAAAAAACAGGAGGTATTCGGATACGCCGAAATCCTCGTAAAGCTGTTTTTTGATCGCCGTGTCCTTGAAGGCTGAGGATTTGGAGACGATCTCGATGATCAGGTCCGGTGGGCCTTGGATGCTTTGAGGCGTGATCCTGGTTTTGTCGCAGACTATGAAGAGGTCCGGCTGAATCACGGTGCGGTCGTCCAGGACGACGTCGGTGAGGGCGGTGAAGACCGTGCAAGTAGATTTGGTCGCAAGAAAAGATTTTCTGGTCTCATAAAACAAATTGCCGACCAGGGTTTGATGCCGGGTGGACGGTGCGGGCGTCATGCTGAAGGCTTCGCCGTGAATGATCTCCCAGCGTTCCTGGTCCGGCCAGGACAGATAATCCTGATATGTGAATCCGTCGTCCCCGAGTTCAGGTAGTGCCATCTCGTCGCCTCCAAGGAAGGGTGTCGCTATCAAAGCTCTGGAATGCCGACGTCATGATTTGCAACCGTAAGCGTCGGGTTCTGCTTGGTCAAGAGATGGCCATGGCTATGCCAACTGTAGCACCCCCCAACCGCTTCATGGAATACACCCCGTCTACCCCGCAAACTAGGGGTAAACCTCCTTGTATCCTTTGAATCCAGCAGATGTTTCACTCCATCGAAAACCTCGGCCACGAACTCTTTTGAGCCGATGATCCCGGAGTCCTTGAAATGCCGGCAGCGGTGGCGGAAGACGTCGGCGCGGGAGAGGCGGTAGTTTTTTTGCGCACGCGTTTGACCAGTTCGGGGTTGAGCTGTTTGCCCTTTCCGGTATCCATTGCCCCGGTTTCGTAAATGAACTGGCGATATTTTCGAATAATCTCCTTAGGATCAAGTTCGTTCCACTCAAACATGAAGAACGACCAAAAGCTATAATAATTATAGCTTTTGGTCGTTCCTTTGGGATTATATGCTTTATAATTGAAAGGGTTTCTTTGCTATGGGGCTGTCCAGGTTCCAGTAAGTGTTGGAGCTGATCCGCCAGTGTATGTCACTGTTACTACTGATGTATCACCAGGATCTGGCCATGTCGCACCAGCGCATGCAATTGAAGTTATGGTGGATCCTTCAATTGCTATTGCAGCGCATGCTGCAGCCGGACCAGCAGGTGCACCGGCAGCCCCCAGAGCATCGGCAGCCCAACCAGTTGTTAATGCTGTAAACCCTGATGCAAGGCCTGCCTCGGCAACTTTGTCTGCCGCTTCCCGCTGCAAGCCAAAAAAACGCGGCACGGCCACGGCCGCCAGGATGCCCAGGATGACCAGGACCGCGATGATTTCGATGAGGGTGAAACCGCCTTGGGCCTTTTTCGGATCTTTCTGTTTCATGTTTTCCTCCTTAGGGGAAAGATAAATGTGAAGGTGAAAGGTTGATGGTAGATTGAACCTAGCAAAGCAAAGGCTGTGCCACGGCTTGCTGTTTTGTCTGGGGAGGGGGGAGGGGTGCCGGGGTGTGTTTGTTTTGGGCGGTTTTTTTGTCGGTGCATGGGGGAGGCGGCGAAGATGAAGGCGAAAAGTGAATAAGAAGGCAGGGCGGGATGACAACAAATTTTGGAGGGCTTGAAGTAAAAAGGCGACAAATTGTGAAGGTAAAGGGATGGTGAGGGCGATGAGAGGGGGCGCTCGCTTGGCTCAGGGCGCGGAGGTCGCCGAGTGAATTTTTGCGCCTGAGGGCGATGATTTGAGCTTCGGGTTTGCGTGCCGCCCCCCCACCTGTGGTTCCCTTGTCGCCCAGCGGGCCCCCGCAATTCCGGCATCACGTGCGCTTCAGCTATTGCATCATTGTATGCCCATTGAGCCGTCTATTGCCCAGCTTCTTCAGGCCGACGGAGAATCGTCGATCAAAGGTGACAATGAGCGCGCTTTTTTCTTTCATTGCAAGAGCGGCGACCAGGGCACCCCCGAAATCACGGATGGGATCGGGCCAATAAGACAATGCCGATTTCAGGTTGACTTCAGGCACGATCTCCACTCCGGGCATTTCGATTTGATATTGTCCTTCGATTTCCATGTCCTGGCCAGGAAGATGGCAACGGCTGTCGCCTGCCCGCCCTTGATGCCCTCGGGGTGGTTGTGGGTGACCTCGGTGAACTCCCGGGCCTTTTCCAAGACCGTTTCCAGGTCGGCGTAAGCGTATTCCACCGGGCTGACTTGGGGCGCGGTAAACGAGCGCCGGGCCATGGTCTGCAAGGCTGGCCAGTCGTCAGCGGAAAATTTTCGGATTGTGGGCATCGTCGTCACCAGGGCTGGATGAAGCCCGCGAATCTGTCCCGCGAGGGATGCTTGCTGGTCCTGTACAGTTGCCGCCAAAATATATAAAGAACTGAAAAAAGATAACAATCTTGTCGAATTTTGCGATACATTTATAGCAGCTATCGCACTTTGGTATGTTTTTTCCTTGGCGACATTGAACAGTTGTAGCGTTAATGACCTGCAACCCCCGAACTCATTAGCCCTGATTAGGAGTAGGAATGACTATTGCTGAGCATTATTCACTCCCTCCGCGCCTTGGCCGGTAAAGCCCAAGCTGATGCTTTTTGACGAGCCCGTCTCGGCCTATAGATTAATGTCGGAGAATATCCACGCGAAATGCCTGGGCGCCGAACCAAAGGCCGTACCTCTTCACTGACGGAACGCTTCCCTATGTCGACATCTCGCGCCACAAAACTGGCCATTGGCCGCCAGCTTCGTCATTGCCCGTCCGTGTACTCCCTGGGCGTCCGGCGCAACCTCCTGGACTATTCACCGGCTGAACTGGAGATGATTCGCACTGCGTCTAAAATTTACTACCCCACGATACTCCTGGCCGAAGCTCTGACCGCTTTGGGCAAGGACATTTTTCCAAGTGTCCAGACAATCCGCTACGCTGGCGATAAGATTCTGCAAACCCGTCTTTTTCAACTTCTGGGGTTGCCCATGCCCTACACCAAAATATATTATGGTCAGCGCCAAAAAGAGAACATCCTGGACGACTTTGCTTTTCCCTTCGTGTCCAAAATCCCCCGCAAATCCTCCAAAGGGCGAGGTGTCTTTCTGGTTCACAACCAGGCCCAACTGCACGACTATCTGCGTCAGGCCCAACCTGCCTATATCCAGGAATATCTTCCCATTTATCGAGACATGCGCGTGGTTATTCTGGGCCGCAAGGTCGTGCATGCCTACTGGAGGAAAGCCAGGGGTGACGATTTTCGGACCAATGTTACTCAAGGCGGGAGCATCATGCTGGCTCCTTTGCCGAAAGAGGCTCTGGAACTGGCCATGCATGCCGCGCGGCAATGTCGCTTTGACCAGGTCGGCTTCGACATCTGTGAATATCAGAACCGATTCTACATCTTCGAAGCCAATATGGCCTTCGGCATGGACGGATTCAAGGCGGCGGGCCTGGATTTTCGGATCATTCTCCGCGACCTGGTGGAGAGCGACGTTCTATGAGCGGAGCAGGGGCGGTTCTTAGCCGGCCACGGGCTTGCCCGTGAAACTGGAATGACGCGAACACCCTCAGGCAAAGCGCCTAGCACTTGATGAACATGAGCCTGGGGCTGGAAACCGAGAATTTCGACCTTTTGCTGTGGGCAAAAAACATCCCAGATAGACTAAGCCCGCGATCAGAAAAAACGTCATCCTTTCTCCTCGTGCACGGTTTTACGGGTTTGTTTGACGGTCCCGCGCCGTTTCTTCCGGTCCAACCTGCGTTGTCGCGCCGCCAGGGTCGGCTTGGTGGGGCGGCGCGGTCGGGGTGGGCGCCAGGATTCGGCGATCAGTTCCGCCAGCCGAAACAAGGCATCGGAACGGTTGCGTTCTTGCGTCCGGTGTCGGCGAGCCTCGATGATCAACTCTCCCTCGTCGGTCATCCGTCTGCCGGCTCGAAGGATCAGTCGTCGGCGAACATCCTCGGGCAGCAGCGGGGTGGAGTGAACGGTGAAGCGCAGGCGCACCGCCGTGGAAACCTTGTTCACATTCTGCCCGCCCGGTCCGGAACTGCGCAGAAACTCCAACTCCACGTCGGGAGAGCGTTCGAGCTGGTCAGGGGATATTGGGAAGAGGGGCATGGTGGTGTGGGACGACGGGGGGATGGCGAATTATATCAATCACTGGACCTTTTTTGAACGACATTGCCCAGGATGATCAGGAATAATCCGACTATAGTCGAGGGCAAAATTTCTTCTCCCACGAAAACACGGATGAAGATCAGCGAGAGGAATGGCGAGAAGTAGATCAGATTGCCCACCTGGGCCGTGGTCCGGGAGAGTTTCAGGGCTTTGAGCCAGAAGATGAAGGTGATGCCCATTTCGAACACGCCCACGTAGGCCGCGCCGAGCAGGCCGGGGAGGTTGACGGCTAGAGGGTCGGAGAACAGGAACGTCACCGGGAGGATGTAGGCGAACCCAAAGGCGAAGTTCAGGAACAGCCTGAGCACCGGGTCCATGGCGTCCCGGGTGTTGAAGATCCAGTACAGGGCCCAGATCACGGTGCTTCCCAGGGCCAGTCCCGCGCCCAGCGGGTCGGCGAAGGACAGGCCGAACAGGTCGCCCCGTGTGCAGATGGTCAGCACCCCCAGGTAGCTCACGCCCATGGCCAAAAAGTCGCGGCCCGTGATCCGCTGGCCCAGCAGGGGGATGGAGAGCAGGGCCAGGGTGATGGCCCAGGTGTAGTTCAGGGGCTGGGCCTCCTGGGCTGGGAGAAGGTCGTAAGCCTTGAACAGAACCAGGTAGTAGAGAAACGGGTTGAGCAGCCCCAATAGGGCCGAGCGGCCCAGGTCCGTGCCGGACAGGCCGCGCAGGGAGCGCAGCCTGCCTTGGGCGATCAGAACCGCCAGCAGTGTCAGCGCGGAAACCAAGGTGGAGATGCACAGCAATTGGATCGGATCCACGTGGCGCAGGGAAATTTTGAAGGCCGAAGCCACGGTGGACCAGAGCAGGACCGTGGCCAAGCCGTAGGCGTATGCCGTGCGTTGGGTGTTCATGGTGTGCGTTGATGGCGAAGAAACGGGTGATGCGGGGAATAGTGTCGAGCCAGAGGATACTGCATCGAACGAGGTGTTTTCTAACGGGATTCCGCGGGATGCACAATGGACGACTCTATCCCGGGCCGGTTTCGAACTGCCGTTTCAGGCAGTGATTATCACGCGGTTTTCATGCGATGGTCTTGCCGTGATTCGAAAATGATTGCGGAAATCGTTTATATTGACAGTGGTCTTTCTGTTGAGCTAGTTGAGCCGCCATGCATTTTTACGGACATCTTTCGATCCATGACCGTGGGCAAGGCGCTCCATTTTTCAGGTACGGCTGTCCGGTTGTGTTTTCCATGTTCGGCTGGCGTACGATTTGCCATTTCAGTCCTGGTTTCGGCGCTGTAGGTGCGGCTGGGGTCTGGATGATAACACTCAGCAAAAGGAGAGACGGTAATGAGAAGGTTTCTGGTTTTGGCCCTGCTGACCGTATTTGTTTTTGGCTTCTCTGGAGCGGCCCAGGCCGTGGAACTCAAGGCCAAGGGCTCGTGGCGAGTGCACTTCAACGCCATTAAGAATCCGACGTTCGACAAGGATGAAAAGTGGGACACTTTTGCCGCCATGCAGAGGATGCGAACCAATTTCGATTTCATCGCCAGTGAGAATCTGAAGGGAGTGCTGCAGTTGGAAATCGGCGACATAACCTGGGGCGGCGAGGATGGCGGGGCTTTGGCGGATCGTGCCGTGAACATTAAGACCCGTTACGCGTACATCGATTTCAAACTGCCGGGCACGAACATGGATTTCAGGGCTGGACGACAGGACGTGACCCTGCCCAGCACTCTTGGCTCGCATATTCTGGAAGACGATGTTGCCGCCATGTTGACACACCTGCCGTTCAACGAAGCGGTCGGCCTGACCCTGGGGTGGGCACGTGCGTATGATCATGCAAGGGTCAATCCGGACGACATCACCAAGAAATGGGATGACGAGGTGGACGTGTTCCTGGGCGTACTGCCCATCAGCCTGGATGGCATCAATCTGAACCCCATTGTCGTCTATTCCCGTTGGGGCAAGGATTTCAACCTCTATGAGCTGGATAATCCGAAAAACGCCAACATGTGGCACGCTGGACTCAATATCGAGGTGTCTTTGCTCGATCCCGTCTCCATCCTTGGTGATGTCAACTACGGCCAGGTGACGTGGGCGGAAGATTTCAAGCAGTCCGGTTGGATCGGGGCGCTGGCCGTGCAATATGCCATGGACATGATGACCCCGGAAGTGTTCTTTCTCTATGAAAGCGGCGAAGGGGCCGATTTCCGGGACGGCCGCAAAAGCAAGCGCATGCCCGTGATCGGTACGGATGGCGGTTCGGTGGCCACCGGCATTGGTTACGGCGGTGCTACGGAATTCGCGGACGACAATTTCGTGCGCGGTCTGTTGGCTGAAATCGATCCCATGGGATATCAAGCCGATGAAGGTGCAGTGGGTCTGTGGGCCGTGGGCGCCGCGTTGCGGGACATCACCTTTATTGAGGATTTGTCCCATGAATTCGTGGTGTCGTACGCCAGAGGCACGAACCATAAGGATAACTTGAACCTGATGACCACCAAGGACAGCTATTGGGAAGTAGACTTTAACACCAATTGGCGGATGTACGAGAATCTGGCCCTGGTCCTGGAGTTGGCTTACGGTAAATTGAAGCTGGACGACATGAATATCGGA
Organism: Desulfonatronum sp. SC1; assembly: GCF_003046795.1. Classification (NCBI taxonomy): domain Bacteria; kingdom Pseudomonadati; phylum Thermodesulfobacteriota; class Desulfovibrionia; order Desulfovibrionales; family Desulfonatronaceae; genus Desulfonatronum; species Desulfonatronum sp. SC1. The sequence goes on from NZ_PZKN01000003.1 coordinate 64,274, forward strand.
CGAAGCGATCTGGCCAAGGACGCGCTGTATCGAGGCGCTCTGGGCTTTGTTTACGATTTCTAAGTCGGCTCTGCCCTTCAGCAATCAAAAAGGCCGCCCGGATGGGCGGCCTTTTTGATTGGGATATGATTGGAGTAACTACTCACCTGCGTTCCGGCTTGTCGTGAAAATGTGCTGAGTAGTTACTAATTGGAAGCCTTACTTCTTCCAGCTTTCGAACTGCTCCGGGTTTTCGCGCAGAAAACGCTTGGCGTTTTCCAGGCGGTCCGCGCCGGATTCCTGGTTCCAGGCCATGATCATCTGCAACTGGTTGGGGCTTTCATAACCGAAGTTCTTCAGGAAGTTGTAAACTTCCGGTTTGTCTTCCTTGAGGCCCTGACGCACGATGGTGTGGATGCTTTCTTCACCGCCCAGGATGCCCTTGGGGTCGTCCAGGTACTTCAGATCCCAGACGCCAAACATCCAGTGCGGGGACCAAGCGGTGACGACAACCCATTCATCGCGGTCCACGGCGTTGCTCAAGGCTCCGGTCATGGTGGCGTCGCTGCCTTCAATCAGTTCCAGGTTGGTTAAACCGTACTCCCGGACCGCGTCTTCGGAGAGACGCATCAGGCCGGCGCCAGGATCGATGCCGATGATCCGTCTGTTGAACTTGTCCGCGTGGTCGTTCATTTCAGCGATGGAGTTGATGGTCACGTAGGAGGGCACGGCCCAACCCAGTTTGGCGCCGCCGACAATGGGGCCCAGGTCTTCCACGGAGTCCTTGACCCGCTCATAGTAGTCGGCGTGGGTCACGGGCAGCCAGGCGGTGACCATTCCGTCAACGTTCCCGGTCCCCACGGCCTGCCACATGGCCGCGGCGGCCACCGGCAGAATTTCCACGTCATAGCCCATTTCCTCCAGGGCCGCCTGGACCACATGGGTGCTGGCCGCTGCGCAGTCCCATTCCACGTAGGCGATGCGCACGGACTTGTCCCGGGCGGACGCCGTACCGGCGGTTACAAACAAAATTACCATCAGTGCCAGCAGGATGCGAAACAGTTTTCCACTCATCATGTAATACCTCCTTGGTTTCAGGTTCGCAGTCCGTTGAAAAACACTCAATTGCCGCGTCGCTGCAAATAAACAAACTCTCACGTATGAATAAATACGCTTCGACCTTGATTTTTTTTGCTCCTTGCACTTGGGGTTTTTGAACGAACTGCCGGATAAAAACTTTTTCAATACGCAGTTAGGTGAGGGTTAGTTTTTCTTGGTGCCGAAGTGCTGCAGGACGCGGTCCAGGATGATGGCCACGATCACGATGCCCAGGCCGGCTTCGAAACCGCTGCCCATTTGCAGGCGCTGGATGGCCCGCCAGACCTCGCCGCCCAGGCCCCGGGCACCGATCATGGCCGCGATGACCACCATGGACAGACCGAGCATAACGGTCTGGTTAACGCCGGCCATGATGGTCGGCGTGGCCAGGGGCAGTTGCAGCTTGAACAGCTTTTGCCACTTGGTGGAGCCGAAGGCGTCGGCGCATTCCACCAGTTCCCGCGGCACCTGCTTGATGCCCAGGCAGGTCAGACGGATGGCCGGGGGCATGGAGAAGATCACCGTGGCAAAGATGGCGGCCACCTTGCCCAGGCCGAAAAAGGGGATCGCCGGGATCAGATAGACGAAGGCCGGCATGGTCTGCATCACGTCCAGGACCGGCTGCACGACCCGGTTCACGCCGCCGTGCAGGGCGGCCAGGATGCCGATGGGAATGCCGATGCTCAGGGCGGTCAGGGTGGCGATGAGCACCAGGGTGATGGTGCTCACCGTGGGCACCCACAGGCCCATGTTCCAGATCAGGGCCAGACCCAGCAGCGTAAAGATTCCGATGCCCCGTTTCCTGGTCAGCCAGAAAGTCAGTCCGGCCGCGGCCAGGATGAACAGCCAGGGCGGCAGGAACAGCAGCCCGTTTTCAATGGCCCGGATCACGATCTCCATGACCCTGGTGAAGGCGATGGTCAGAAAGGAAAAGTTGGTGACCAAAAAGTCGATGATCGCCTCAATGGTCGCCCCAATAGGTATTTTAGGCATCGTTGTTCCTCCCGCGTTCGGCCAAGGCCGCCAGCAACGACCCGCGAATGATCACGCCCATCAGTCTGCCGTCAGCGCTGACAACCGGCAGCGGATGGGGCAGGTTGGCCATGATCGGAATCAGGTCCGCGGCCGGGGTCTCCGGAGGCACGCTGACGAAGTCGGTTTGCATGATGTGGTGCAATTCGGTCTCGCCGCGCTTGGAGGCTTCGGAGGCCTCGTCGGCCGAGACGTAGCCGATGACCTTGTGTTTCTCGTCGTGGACGAAAATCTGGGACAGCCCCTGTTTCTGCATGAAGCGTAGCGCGGATTTGGGACCGTGGGCCGAAAGGAAAGCCACGGCCTTGGGCTTGATCATCACGGTCTCAGCGGTGAGCACTTTGGTAATGTCCACGTTTTCCACGAAGCGGGAGACGTACTCATTGGCCGGATTGGTCAGGATCTGCTCCGCAGTGCCGATCTGGACGATGGCTCCGTCCTTCATCAGCACGATCCGGTCTCCGAGCTTCAAAGCCTCGTCCAGGTCGTGGCTGATGAACAGGATGGTCTTTTGCATCTTGCTTTGCAGATTGATCAACTCGTCCTGCATGTCCCCGCGGATCAGGGGATCCAGGGCGCTGAAGGCTTCGTCCATGAGCAGGATGTCCGGATCCAGGGCCAGGGCCCGGGCCAGTCCGACGCGTTGCTGCATGCCGCCGGAAAGATTGACCGGGTAGTAGTCTTCCCAGCCCTTCAGGCCAACCTGCTCCAGGGCGATCATGGCCTTATCGCGCCGTTTTGCCTGGTCCATACCTTGGATTTCCAGGCCGTACTCGGCATTCTGACAGACCGTGCGATGGGGGAACAGGGCAAAATTCTGGAAGACCATGCCCAGCTTGGTCAGCCGGACCTGGCGCAACTCGTCCATGGAAAGGGTGGTGATGTCCTGATCGTCGATCAGGATCTTGCCGGCGGTGGGCTCGATCAAGCGATTGATGCACCGGACCAGGGTCGATTTGCCGCTACCGGAAAGACCCATGACTACGACGATCTCACCCGCGGCCACGGTAAAGCTGGCATCCGCCACGCCCACCCCGCACCCGGTTTTTTCCAGAATCTTGTCTTTCCCGACCCCGGACTGAAGCAGCTTCAAGGCTTCCTTGGAGTTGGAGCCGAAAATTTTCGTCAGGTGCTCGACGCGAATTTTCGGTTCCCGGGTGGTTTCTGACATGAAGAGTTTCCTCTGTTGATGGTGAAAAGTGTCTGTAAGCAATATCCCATTAAATTATCTCAATCATGGGGCTATGTCAACACAATGCCGGATTGATTTGCGATCAAGGAAATTAGATGTCTGTCCAGGGCAGAGGTGCAAGACTGGAGGAATCACAGCCTAGTGTGACTCATTTTGGATGCTTTAAAGCCTATGAATGTTTTTTTAGGATATTTCTTCAAATTCTGGAATGGATGATAATTTCCATAGTCTGGTTTTGCGGTGTGATATTTTCTCCCCATCTGACACAACAACCATAATTTAGTCAGGTGGTATTTTACTGCGTACTATCCGGTTCTCTGGTTGTACTTAGTGGTGAGAAATTCAGTTTTTTGGCGATATTTGTCTATTGTTGTGGAGATTTGAATGTTGGGCTTCACTTTTAGCCAGAGTGAATCTTTCGAATGATCTATCTGGAAGTGGCCCAGAGCTCGAATAATCATCCGGCTCCCCTGGTGCTTGGCGAAGTTCGGATTGACGGCCAGGGGCATCAAGGGAATAATCTTTTTTGGATTGCCACTCAATTGTCGAAAAAATGTAACATGATCGTCATGCAACACAGCCCTTCCAAGGGCACTCTGCATCTGCCTCGCACCTCCATTCGAAAAGGTCCGTCGCGTTCAGCGTCCTGAGCGCGGCGGGCTTTTTCTTTTTATGAGTTCTTGGCGCGTACGGTGCATTTTGAGGGGTAATCAGGAGGTTCCATGGAACGTGAAGATAAATTGAAGATGACGTGCACACCGGAGCAGTTGGGGGAAATTCTGCGGAGTATGGCCGATGCCATGGAACAGGGGCGGTTGAGTCTGGATACCGTGGAACTCGACTGGAACTCGGTGGAGAAGATCGCGCTGACGATTCGCAATGCCGCGGGCATGGCGGACGTGAAGATTCGGGTCTCTTCCGGTGATCGTACCGTCGATCTCCCCGAAGATCTGGAGGACGCGGAGGGTGTTGGTGATGACGCTTTGGATGGCCAGCCCCGTGATTGGGATCAGGGCCAGGACAAGGTTGGGGAGGAATTTGAGGCGCAAGCATCGGGCATGCCCCAAAAGTTGGGCAAACCACGCGGCAGCTATGGTTCGTTGAAGAAACGGATGAAAAAGTCGTTCAAGAACATCATATACGCTCTGCATGAAAACATGTGGCCTTCACAAGTCGACATTGATGAATTTCTGCGCGACTCCAGGGATATGGTCCGCTATCCGGACAAGGGCAACGAGTTCTATCCCGCCTACACCGATGCCGTGGCCGCATTCGCCGACGTGGTTCAGCGCAAGGATCTGGAGGCCGCGTATCAGGCGGCGCACGTGCTGAACACGCTCAAGACCCAATGCCACAAGAAGTACGACTGACCGGAAAGCACGAGCAAAGGGAGGGCGAGATGTTGGCCGCGAAAAGCAGGAAGATGGAAATCGTCAAGCGCGACGACACCAACGTGATGGTGAAGAGTCTGGAGTATCCGCCCCGATTGACCGAGGCGGACGTAAAGTGCTTCCGCGCGATCACTTCCCAGGAACTGACCCCGGAACAGGTGCGGCGGATCGTTACCCCGCTGGAGGTGCTGCCCCGTCAGGACGAAGTTCTGGCCATCCACTGGCACCCTGAATACGTTCCCATGGATCTGATCCGGCAGCGGATCGAGGCCACCTTTCCCTGCAAGACCCGCGAATTGATCATTCCCACCCAGCACAACGTGCTCATGGAGTACGGCGATTATTCCGGCGTGGAGGTGGACTGCTATTCCCATGGCTTTCAGCGCAAGGTGCAACTGCTGCTCCATTTCCGAACCAGCAGGCTGGAATCCGCGGACGTGTTCAAGTCCATGCTGGACCACACCTTCCGGTACCGTTCCAGCCAGTTGTACGCCTTTCTGGACATGGTCACCAACCCCAAGTTCGAGGACTATTTGCAGTTGGCAGCCGAGGAAACCGGGGTGGACGAGGACGTGGTCCGATTTTCTCGGATACAAGCCATGAAGCTGCGAATGCTCCTGGACGAACATGAGCAGAGCATTCCCCGGGACATGATCAAGAACAAGCTGATTCGGGAGTTCATCACCGCCCAGGCGGATCTTTATCCCGAATCCCTGGCCCACCGGGCTCAGGTGTTCCTGAAGACCGTCAAGCGGATGGTCAAGGAAAACTTCAGCCCGACCTATTTTTACCGGACCTCTGAGTTCATCGAGGAAGCCAGAGCCTTGGGCGGCGGCGTGGTGGTTCCACACCCGGAGCAGTTCTGGCCGATTCTGTTGGCGGATTACGACGTGGACGGCTACGAGGTCTGGAATCCACAGTCCCAGGAGTACACCGAGTTCCTAGTCAACGTGATCAACCGGCAGAACAAGAGCCGGGGCGTGGACGACCGCTCCTTGCTGGTGTTCATGGGCGACGACACGCACATGACCGAAAAGCTCAAGGACCCCGCCCAGGCCGAAGCCGAAAAGTACTATCGGGACATCGGCGTTCAGCCGGCCTGGGACGACCTGTCCATCCGTAAAAGCCTGATCGTGGGCAATGCCAGCCGGGCGAGGAGCATTGAGGAATATCGGGCCAGATTGGATGGATGAGGAAGAGGGAAGGAGGCTGAAGGCTGAAGTATGCAACCTTAAACAGTGAGAAGTGATATGGCGGATGAAAAGTTTCGGCACGAATCCTTGCAGGACAAGGAATCCATCGGCAAGTATCTCAACGCGCTCAGCGAAGGTTTCCTGAACGGCAAACTGCAGTTTTCCTGGAAGGACAAGCGATTGGTCCTGGAACCTCAAAGCCTGATCAAGTTCGATGTGGAAACCAAGAAAAGGGACGGCGAAGTGAAGATGGTCCTGCGTTTTCGCTGGGAACAGGCCTCGGAGAGCAGCATGTTCGTGGACGGTCCGCTGGTCATCGAAGGCAAGGAAAAAGGCTAGGCCCCTATGCATGCTTTTGAGGGACTGGAACAGAAAATCCAGTTCATGGCCCTGGAAGTGGCCAAACAGGTGGACGAAACCCTGAAGGTGCTGATCGCGCCGGAAGCCGAGCACATCGAAAAGGTGTCCTCCCGGGACGACTATATCGACAATTTCAAAAGCGTTATCGAAAACGCCTGTTTCTCTCGGCTGCACGGCCAGTCCCACCTGGACAAGGCCGGCATCGACTTCATCCGCGCCGTGAACATCATCAGCAACAATCTGGAGCGGATCAGCGACTTTTCCGTGGATATCGCCCGTCAGGTCCAGTATCTGTCCGATTCGCGCTTTCTGGACCAGTTCGAATACCGGCCCTTTTTTCGTCAGATTCTCGGAGCCCTGGACATCGTGGTCCGCTCCCTGTTTCACCGGGATCTCTCCCTGGCCTTGCGGATCTGTCGGGCGGAGTTCATTCTGGACAAGCTTTACAAGCACAATTTCGACAAGATCATCGCCCAGTTGCAGTCCGGCAAGGAAACCCGCAACCTGATCACCACCTTGTTCATCTTCCGGTATCTGGAACGGATGGGGGACTCCTTGCTGAACATCGGCGAAGCAGTGATCTTTTCCGTGGTCGGCGAAAAGCTGAAGATCAATCAATTTCAAGCCCTGCGGGAGTCCTTGGACAACCTGGGCTTCGACCTGCCGATGCGGGAAGTGGAGTTCGAGTCCATTTGGGGCACTCGGTCCGGGTGCCGGATCGGCAAGGTTTCCAGCGACGGCCAGGGCGATTCCACCGGGGTGATCTTCAAGGAAGGCAAGTTCAAGAAGATCGCCCAGGAAAAGCAAAACATTCAGCGTTGGGAAGCGATCTTGCCCGGTCTGACGCCCAAGGTGTTTGGATTTCAGGAAGGCCGGGACAACGCCTCGATCTTGTTGGAATTCTTGACGGGATGCACGTTTCAGGAAATCGTTTTCAACGACGACAAGGAGATTTTCGAGGACGCGTTTTTTCTGGTTCAGGAAACCGCGACCATGATCTGGCAGAAAACGCTCCAGCCCGGTAAAACTCCCTGCACGTTCATTGAACAGTTGTTTTCCCGTATTGAGGACGTTTTCACGGCGCACCCGGATTTCAACTCGCCCCAGGTACGGTTCTGCGGCCTGAAGGTTCCTTCGACCATGGAACTGCTGGAGCAACTGCGCGAGGTGGAACGGGAGGTGGTCATTCCGTTCTCGGTGTTCATCCATGGGGACTACAACAGCAACAACATCATCTATACTCAGAAAGAGCAGCGCATTCACTACATCGACGTCCATCGCTCCAAGGACGGGGATTATCTGCAGGACGTGTCCGTGTTTTTGGTGTCCAACTTCCGGATTCCGATTTTCGACAAGGTCGTCCGGTGCAAGCTGAATCAGGTCGGCCTGCACTTTCTGCATTTTGCCCGACAATTCGCTCGGGAGCACCAGGATGCGACCTTCGAAATCCGCCTCGCGCTGGGCTTGATCCGCTCCTTCATCACCTCGACCCGGTTCGAATTGAATGAGGAGTTCGCCGCGAGCATGTTCGTCCGGGGAATGTATCTCGCCGAGCTGGTTTTGGCCCATCGCGGCCGGCCCTGGGAGACGTTCAAGGTTCCGGATCTCATCCTGCGGTACCGCTATTATTGATCCCCGGGTCGGTCGTTCCGAACCCGAAACTCAATCAAAGCAATAGGAAACACGCATGCAACGGATAGCGGTCATCGGCAATCCCGGGAGTTGGTCCACGGAAAAGCTGGCCGACGCGTTCGAGGCCAAGACGGGATTTCGTCGCGTCGTGGACATGTCCCGGGTGTATATGAACCTGGACAAAGGGCGGATGTGGTTTGATGGAGTGGACTTGTCGACGCTCGACGCCCTGGCCGTGAAGAAGATCGGTCCGGCTTATTCGCCGGATATGCAGGACCGCTTGAGCCTTTTGGATCTGCTGGCCCGGAACGGGACGCCGATCTTCTCCAACCCGGCCGCGATCCTCTCGGCCCTCAATCGTCTGAGCTGCACCGTGATCCTGCGGGCCGGAAACATGCCCATGCCGCCGACCACCATCACCGAGGACGTGGAAGCCGCGGTGGAGGCCGTGGAAACGTACGGGAGGGCCGTGTTCAAGCCGCTGTATACCTCCAAGGCCCGGGGCATGGAGGTGATCCAGGCCGATCCTTTGTGTCGCGAGCGGATCATCCGCTTTCAGCAACAGGGCAATCCCGTGATGTACATCCAGAAAATGCTGGACACGCCGGGCAAGGATCTGGGCATCGTCTTCCTGGGGGGAGAGTATTTCGGGACTTATGCCCGGCAGAGTTCCGGGGCCTGGAACACGTCCACGTCCAGCGGAGGCAAGTACGCGAGCTATGAGCCGACCAAGGAGATCATCGATTTGGCCTGGAAGGCGCAGAATCTGTTCGGGCTGGACTTTACCTGCGTGGACGTGATGGAATCCAAGGACGGGCCGATGATCTTCGAGGTCTCGGCCTTCGGCGGCTTTCGCGGCCTGCTCGAGGCTCGGGGATTGGACGCTTCGGTGCACTTCGCGGAGCACGTCCTGAATCGGGTGCGGTCATGAGCGCGATGTCCGCGAACCACCTCCGCGCCAAGCTGCTGGAACGCGTCGCCGAGGGCGATTTTTGGAAAATGTTGCGGTTGCGCTTCGGAGAGTGCCGGATCGCCGTGAGGACGAACAATCCCGCGCTGATCGCGAACTTTACGCGCTATTACGCGGATTTTTTGGATCGAGGCAAGGGTTCCGGAAGCGGCGACGCTCCGGACATGACCGTGACCGCCCTGGAGACGGATGTTTGGAATCCAGATCTGCCGTGGATCGTCAAGCAGCCTGATCCGGGCAAGATCAAGGTCAAGGAAGAGTATTTGGATTTGTTCCTGAATCAGGGAGAGGGGCGGTTCGTCCGCAAGCGGCTGACCGGGATGCTGTTTTATTTCGACCGTGAAACGCATCTGGCCGTCGGCCCTTGTCTGGCCAACGACAACCAGGTGATCAACTTCGTCAACAGCCGGTTCATCCAGTGGATGCTGGACCGCAACAGTCTGCTCTGCCACGCCGCCGGGGTGGCCCTGAACGGCAACGGCCTGGCCCTGGCCGGCTTTTCCGGGATGGGCAAATCCACTCTGGCCCTGCACCTGATGCGCCGGGGGCTGGACTTTGTCAGCAATGACCGACTGTTGATCCAGGACGCCGAGTCAGAGCCGCTTCCACATGGCCCGACCATGCACGGCGTGGCCAAGCTGCCCCGGGTCAATCCGGGAACGATCCTGGGCAATCCCTCCCTGACCGGACTGCTGGACGCCTCCCGGAAGGAGGTCTACGCCCGGATGGAGCCGGACGAGCTGTGGAACCTGGAACAAAAGCACGACGTCTATCTGGATGAATGCTTCGGCCAGGGAAAATTTCTCGACTCCGCCCGGATGGTCGGCCTCGTGATCCTGAACTGGAAGCCCAAGTATCCCCGGACCTCCCTGGAGTTGGTGGACCTGGTCCAACGCCCGGAACTGCTGGACACGGTGATCAAATCCCCAGGCCTGTTCTTCCTTCCCCGGCCCGACGTCGCGTACCGCTTCCAGCCAGAAAGTTACCTGGATATTTTCAAAAAATGCGCGGTGTTCGAGGCACGGGGCGGAGTGGATTTCGACCATGTGGCCGATGCCTGCGTCCATTATCTGGGGCAGCAGGGAGAGGGATGAGGGGGGGGAGGGCGTTCCCTGTGCAACAAATCCGTATCTTCCGCACCGCGCTGATTCCCGATGAACTGCGCCTGGCCCGGTATCTGAAAGCGCCGGAACTGGGGCCGCGGGTGCTGTTCTTCAGCGGCGGCACGGCTCTCAACCCCTTGAGCCGGGAGCTGGTTCGCTACACGCACAATTCCATTCATCTGGTCACGCCTCTGGATTCCGGGGGCAGTTCGGCCAAGCTGCGGGAAGCCTTCCGGATGCCCGCGGTGGGGGATCTGCGCAGCAGGTTGATGGCCCTGGCGGACCAGAGCGTGAAGGGCAACCCGGAAGTTCGGGAGCTGTTCGCCCACCGGCTGCCTAAAAGCGCCGCCCCGGAGGAACTGCGTCACAGCCTGGAACGGCTGGTTTCCGGACGGGATACGCTGGTACGGCGCATCCCGGACCCGATGCGCAAGATCGTTCGCAACTATCTGCGCATTTTCCAGGAAAAGATGCCCGAAGGCTTCGATCTGCGCGGGGCCAGCATCGGGAATCTGATCCTGACCGCCGGCTACCTGACCAGCCAGCGGCGCATTGATTCCGTGGTCTTCCTGTTTTCCAAACTGGCGGAGGTCCGAGGCGTGGTCCGACCGACCATGAACCGCTATCTGCATCTGGTCGCGGAACTGGAAAACGGCGAGACCATCGTCGGACAGCATTTGCTCACGGGCAAGGAAACGCCGCCCATCATCTCCAGGATCAAGCGGGTTTACATCAGTTCCGGAGATCCGGGGGGCGAGCCGGTTCGGGTGGCCATCCGCGAGAAGGTCCGGAACCTGATCCGCCAAGCCGATCTGATCTGCTTTCCCATGGGCAGCTTCTATTCCAGCCTGATCGCCAACCTGTTGCCGGACGGCGTGGGACAGGCCATCGCGGAGAACGACTGTCCCAAGGTCTACGTGCCCAACACCGGGACGGACCCGGAACAGTTCGGGATGACCCTGGCGGATAATACGGCCGCATTGTTGCATTATCTGCGCCGGGGGTGCGTGGACGACCCGCCCGTGGAGCGACTGCTGAACCTCGTACTCCTGGACTCCCGCGACGAGTGCTACGCTCAGCCCGTGGACGTGGCCGCCTTGCGACGTCTCGGGGTCGATGTCCTCCGAACCTCTCTGACCGGGGACGACCAAGCATGCTCTCAAACCACAGCCTTGGACGGCGACCGGGTGGTTCGGGTTCTCTTATCCCTGGTTTGAGTATCTTGGCGCAGCGACGTCTAAAGGTATTTATCAGACATTTTTTCACGGGGCCGGAATTTCGTTAACGCCCAGCCTTCGGGCGTGACTGACAAAAAAATCGTAACTACTCAGCACAGAGTAATGCCGGGGTCGGAGTCGGAATCGGAATCGGGATCGAAAACGATGGGATGCGTTCTATTTTTTCCTGTTCCGATTCCGATCCCGACCCCGATGGCCGCAGGAAGAGCACACAACGTATGCTGAGTAGTTACAAAAAATCCAAGGAGCAGACCATGTCGAAAAAAGAAGTGAAGTTGAAAGGCGTGATGGACGTCGACCAAGTGGTGACCTATCTGGAAGACTTGGCGACTTCCCTGAAGGAGGGCAAGATCTGCGTCCAGCAGGGCGAGCAGTTCGTGACCCTTTGCCCGGACAAGATGGTGGACGTGGAGGTCAAGGCTACCTCGAAAAAAGGGAAAGAAAAGTTCGAGATGGAGTTGGCCTGGTACCGGGATGTTTCCCAGGAGATGAGTATTTCCTCGGACGAACCGGAACAGGACGCCGAAAGCGAGGGATCGCCGCCCGCGGTCAGCGGTCCGGTGATCGAAATGCCGCAAGCCCAGGACGAGGACAATATTGATCGGAGCTAGGGCAGCTCCGGTTGGACGAACGATGTGTGAGCCGGCGGCATTGTCGATCCGGTTTCGTCAACCTTTTCGAACATCATAGCGGCCTCCGTACGGGGGCCGCTTTTTTTATTGTGGCCGATAATGGGCGTGAGGGTAGGGGCACAACGCGCTGTGCCCCTGCCCTCGCGTTTTTTCGTCATTGAATCGGCATTGAACCGTAACTCCACCGTAACCATGCGATTCGCGTTGGGGTTATATGGGTTCGAACAACAACGGCGTTATGGAGCAGTTTGCTCATCCCGACAAACCACGAGAAAAAACAGCAGAGCGCACAAGGACAGCCATGTCGACAGCCATGACCGCTCAAGTCGAGTATCTGATGCCGAAAAACGAGCATTCTTCTCCATCTTCGCCCAACATCCACCCCGTATCAATGGATTATCCGGCATGCGCCAACGGTCGGCCGGACACGTCTCCCCCCCGTGCTCATGTCCTGATGCGTCTGGCTCCGTACGTCGCCCCCACAGTGCCTCTGCTCAATGTTTACGATACTTTCCGCAACTACCCGGATTTGATGGTGTTGCCCGTGGTCCAGGAAGGCAAGCCGGTAGGGCTGATCAATCGCTTCAAGCTTCATGAGATGTTCAGTCAGCCGTTCACCCGTGAATTGCATGGTCGCAAGCCGATCAGTCTGTTCATGGCCGCCAACCCGGTGATCGTGGACAAGAACGTGTCCATCGACGACCTGGCCCGGATCATTATCGACGCGGGCATGCAGCATATGTACGACGGTTTCATTATGACGGAGCAGGGGAAGTACGTCGGCATCGGCAACGGGCATGATCTCCTCGGGGCCATCACCGAGCGCAAGCAGGCCCACCTGTTCTACCTCGCCCATTTCGACGCTCTGACGGATCTTCCCAACCGACTCTTGTTCAAGGATCGACTGACCCAGGCCTGCGTGCGTTCCGAGCGTAACGGGCACTCCGTGGCCCTGATGTTTCTCGACCTGGATCGTTTCAAGCTGATCAACGACACCCTGGGCCACTCCGTGGGCGATAGGCTTCTGAAAAGCGTAGCGGCCCGATTATTGGAAACCGTGCGCAAAAAAGACACGGTATCCCGGCTGGGCGGGGACGAGTTCACGATCATTCTGGACGACGTGGGCGCGCCTCAGGATGCGGCGGTGGTCGCCCAGAAGATCATCCATGCCATGGGTCAGCCCTTTGTTCTCGAGGGCGACGAGGTTGTGGTGACCACGAGCATCGGCGTGGCCTTTTATCCCCAGGACGCCGCGAACCCGGAGGAATTGCAGAAAAATTCCGACGCGGCCATGTACCATGCCAAGGAAAAGGGCAAGAACAACTACCAGTTTTTCAAGCCGGAAATGAACGTTCAGGTCAACGCCCGGCTGAGCCTGGAAAACCAGTTGCGCAAGGCCGTGGAGGCTGATCAGCTCCTGCTGCACTACCAACCCCAGGTGGAACTGAGCACCGGCAAGGTCGTGGGCGTGGAGGCCCTGCTTCGCTGGCAGCATCCGGAGTTGGGCTTTGTCCCGCCCTTGACCTTCATTCCCCTGGCCGAGGAACTGGGGCTGATGGCCTCCATCGGGGAGTTCGTGCTCCATGAGGCTTGCCGCCAGAGCAAACAGTGGCAGGACGAATTGGGGGTCCGTGTCTGCATGGCCGTGAATCTGGCCGGATGGCAACTGGAGCAGCCCGATTTTCCGGATACCGTGGAGCGCATCCTGCGCAAAACCGGCCTTTCCCCGCGTTGTCTCGAATTGGAATTAACGGAAAACGTACTCATGGAGAACATCAAACAAGCCCGGACCGCGTTGAACGTGCTCGGCCAAAGGGGCGTTCTCGTGGCCATCGACGACTTCGGCACGGGCTATTCATCCCTGAGCTATCTGCTCAACCTGCCCATCGATACTTTGAAGATCGACAAGTGCTTCATCCAGAGCATCGGCCTCCAGGACGACGGCGCGACCATCGCCACCGCCGTCATCGCCCTGGCCCGCAGCCTTAAGCTCAACGTCGTGGCTGAAGGCGTGGAAACCCTTGAACAGCAGGATTTTCTGCGCGAACAGGGCTGCGATTTCATCCAGGGCTATTTTTTCTGCCGGCCCCTGCCCGCCGCGGAACTGGTTTCTCTCCTCGTCAAACACGCGAAAATCCCCTCCTCCCGCAAACTCAACTGCTTGACTCAGGAGTGATTTGAAGGGCCGAAATCTTGAACGCTATTGATTGATTGAGTGTTGCTGAAACGAAGCGCAATCCTGATTGCGTCGTCAAATTGTAACGGGAATGTCGCGAACGGATTGACGCTTTCGGCTACCATCTTGTATTTGGCCGCCAGTATGGTGACGGAAGGTGTGCCGGGTGATTTCAGTGGGCGCTTCGGCCCGACCCGGCTTCCGTCGCGGACATCGCTCTTTCAACCAGACAAACCCAAGTAGCAGGAATGCGCATTGAATTGAATCAGGTCAGCAAGGTGTTCAAGAACGCCGTGGCCTTGGACGATATCAGTTTTACCGTGGAATCCGGGGAACTGGTGGTGATTCTCGGGCCGTCCGGGTGCGGGAAGTCGACGTTGCTGCGGATCGTCGCCGGACTGGACGACGCCAGCTTCGGGACGGTGCGGGTCGGTGGGCAGGACGTGACGAAATTATCTCCGGATCGACGCGGCATTTCCATGGTCTTCCAGTCCTACGCTCTGTTTCCGCATCTCAATGTCGCGGAAAACATCGTTTTTGGGCTGCGCATCCGCGGATTGGGCAAGGCCGAAATCCGAAAACGCCTGGACCATGCCGCGGGCATGCTGGGGCTTGGAGAACTGCTGGACCGCAAGCCGGCTCAGCTTTCCGGGGGCCAGCGCCAGCGAGTGGCCCTGGGGCGGGCCATCGTCTCGCAACAGCCGATCTGCCTGATGGACGAACCCCTTTCGAACCTGGACGCGAAGCTGCGCCATGAAATGCGTCGGGAGATCCTGGAATTGCAACGCAAGCTGCGCATGACCATGGTCTATGTGACCCATGACCAAGTGGAGGCCATGACCATGGCCGACCGCATCGTTCTTCTGGATCATGGCCGCGTGGCTCAGATTTCCTCTCCCGCGGAACTCTATGCCCGGCCTTCCAGCTTGTTCGCGGCCCAGTTCATCGGCTCACCGCCGATGAACATGCTGGCCCTGGAACCCTTTGGCGAGGGCTGCGCGCTTGCGGGAAGCGAGAGGTTGATTGTCCGGGGCGGGTGCGAGCCTCTGCTTCTTGGGGTTCGCCCGGAAGACGTCCGCCCGGCTGAGGGTGGAATTCCCGGCGTGGTCATTCGAACGGAGTATCACGGCGCGGATACCCTGGTCGCCGCCCAGGTGAGCGGGCAGGAAGTGGTCATGCGTTTGTACGGCAAGCACGACTACCAGGCCGGAGATGCGATCCACATGATCTGGGACCGGGAAAGCAGCCACCTTTTCAGCGTGGAGAGCGGGGAGCGTCGCGAAGGCCTGGAGCCTCGGCTCGTGCTCCCGGAAACCGCCCGCTGATCGATGGTGGGACGGCTTGACGAATGTCCAGGGGCATCTTTTCGGCCTCTTCAACCAGAAACCAGATACAAGGAGAGCTTACATGCGCCTTATCGCGACCGCCATGGTTTTTTGCCTGCTGCTTATGATGAGCACGTCGGCCCTGGCCCAGAACGTCAATCTGACCATGTACTACCCCGTGGCCGTGGGGGGGCCGATCACCAAGATCATCGACGACATGATCGCCGATTTCCAGAAGGACAATCCGGGGATCACGGTCCAGGCCGTGTACGCCGGGAACTACGACGACACGCGGACCAAGGCCCTGGCCGCACTCAACGCCGGGGAGCCGGTGCAGCTTTCCGTGCTGTTTTCCATCGACGTCTTCGACCTGATGGATCAGGATGTAATCGTGCCTTTTAATGATCTGGTCGCCACGGACGAGGAGCGCCAATGGATGGGAAGCTTCTATCCCGCGCTGATGGAGAACAGCACGGTGGACGGCAAGGTATACGGCATTCCGTTCCAGCGCTCGACCATCGTGATGTACTATAACAAGGATGCGTTCCGGGATGCCGGACTGGACCCGGAGAGCCCGCCGGCCACCTGGGACGAAATGGTCGAGGCGGCCAAGAAGCTGACCAAACGCGACGCCTCGGGCAACGTGACCCAGTGGGGCGTGCACGTCCCGTCCTCGGGATATCCCTATTGGATGTTTCAGGCCTTTGCCATGCAGAACAACCAGGTGCTGATGTCCGGTGATGGCACAGAGGTATACTTTGACCATCCGGCTGTGGTGGAAAGCCTGGAATTCTGGCGTGATTTGTCCCATACCCACGACGTGATGCCCAGGGGCGTGATCGACTGGGGAACGCTTCGCCAGAAATTTCTGGAGGGCAGCACGGCCATGATGTGGCACACCACCGGCAACCTGACTCCGGTGCGCAATGAGGCCCGTTTTGATTTTGGAGTGGCCATGCTTCCGGCCAAGCAGCGTCGCGGCAGCCCCACGGGTGGCGGCAATTTTTATGTGTTCAAGCAGGCCAGCGCCGAGGAAAGGAAGGCGGCTTTGCAATTCATTCGCTGGATGACCTCGCCGGAGCGGGCCGCGGACTGGTCCATCGCCACCGGATACGTGGGTGTTCGCCCGGACGCTTACATCACCCCCGCGTTGTCCGAGTATGTTGAAGGCTTTTCCGCGGCGGCCGTGGCCCGGGATCAGTTGGAGTACGCCACGGCGGAATTCTCCACCTATGAGACGGCCCGGGTGAAGAAGTTCCTGGACGACGCCATTCAATCGGTGCTCACCGGGCAGGCCCAGCCGGCCCAGGCTCTGCAAGGCGCTCAGGCCGCGGCTGAGCGCGTGCTGCGCGCGTACAAATGATTGTGTTGTGATGGCCCGCCCCGGTCCGGTACTTCGGATCGGGGCGATCCCATCTCAATGGTTTCCCTTTCTTCTTTGCGGCGCGAGGAGTGACGGTGTATCGGGTTTCCAATCAAGTGTACGGATGGCTGCTCTTTTTTCCGGCAGCGGTGATGTTTTTTCTCTTCACCCACTTCCCGATTCTGGCCACCCTGAAGGCCAGCTTTTTCTCCACTCCTCGTGGTGCCCGTCCGGCCAGGTTTGTTGGGCTGGAAAACTACCGGGTGATGTTTGATGATCCGGTGTTCTGGAAGGTCCTGGGCAACAACTTCATCTTCGCCGCGGGAACCATTCCGCTGAGCATCGGCCTGGCCTTGCTGATGGCCGTCTGGGTCAACGGCAAGCTGTCCGGGCGTAGCATCGTACGCACCGCGTACTTCACGCCCACCGTGCTGCCCATGATCGCCGTGGCCAACATCTGGCTCTTTTTCTACACCCCGCAGATAGGGCTGCTGGACGGCTTGACCGGGCTGCTCGGCTTTCCCAGCCGCAACTGGCTGGGCGAACCGTCCACCGTGATGAGCTGTTTGATCGTGATGACCATCTGGAAGGAGGCCGGTTTTTTCATGATCTTTTATCTGGCGGCGCTGCAGTCCATCTCTCCGGAGCTGCAGGACGCGGGGCGGATCGAAGGGGCAGGAAGATGGTACTTCTTTCGCCGGGTGACCTGGCCGCTGCTGATGCCCACCACGGTGTTCATCCTCTTCAATGCCGTGATCAATGCCTTCAAGCTGGTAGACCACCTGTTTATCATGACCAAGGGCGGCCCGAACAACGCCTCTTCGCTGCTGCTGTACTACATCTATGAAGTGGCCTTTTCCTTCTGGGATACCGCCTATGCCTCCACCCTGACCATGGCCCTGCTGGTCGTCCTGGCTGTTTTGGCCCTCAGCCAATTCGTTTACCTCGAACGGCGGACCCACTACCAATGATCACCGCCAGACTCTCCCACTACCTGGAAAGCCTCGGGGCCTGGCTCCTGGCCCTGATCTGGGCCGGGCCGCTGCTCTACGCGGCCTGGGCTGCCTTTCACCCCCCGGCCTACATCGCCAATTTCGATCTTTTTGCTCCGCTGACCCTGGACAACTTTCGCACGGCCTGGAATACCGCTCCCTTTGCCCGATATTTTCTAAATTCCTTTGCCTACGTGAGCATGACCCTGGCCGGACAGTTCTTCTTGTGTACCCTGGCTGCTTTCGCCTTTGCCCGGTTCGAATTTCCCGGACGGGACATCGCCTTCATGCTTGTCCTGGTGCAGTTGATGATCATGCCCGATCAGTTGATCGTGAAGAATTACGAATTGATGAGCCGCCTGAACCTCGTGGACACCACGGCGGCGATCTCCCTGCCGTACATGGCCTCGGCCTTCGGCACCTTCCTGCTGCGCCAGACCTTTAAGCAGATCCCCAGGGAACTGGAGGAGGCGGCCCGGGTGGAGGGCGCGGGCTGGCTGCGGGTGCTCTGGAAAGTCTACGTCCCCCTGGGCAAGCCCACCTACATCGCCTACGGCCTGGTTTCGGTGAGTCACCACTGGAACAACTTTCTCTGGCCCCTGGTGATCACCAATTCCGTGAACACCAGGCCCCTGACCGTGGGATTGGCCATTTTCGGGGCGCCCGAATCCGGAGTCAATTTCGCCATCATCACGGCGGGAACATTGATCGCCGTCGCACCGTTGCTTATCGCCTTTCTGCTGTTCCAGCGCCAGTTCGTGCAGAGCTTCATGCGCTCGGGCATCAAGTGATTCAGAGGGGCTCATTGCAAATGGGGAGGAGATCGGCCTATTGCCGGGCATCCTAATTATCTGCCCATTTTCATTCTCAAAATATGAACCGCCCGCTTCGCTCATGGAAGGCTCCAAGGTCTCCAAGATAAAGATTTTGGAAAGCAAGGAAGAAGCTGCTTTCCAAAATCATTGGCTCTCCCTGTCGGAGGGATTATCACCGCCGATAGGCGGCGAGTCTTTTGGCTTCCGCATCTTTCCAGCGGAAGGCAAAAATCTCTTCTTGGCGTACTCCGAGCCTTGAGCGAAGCGGGCGGTTCAGGTTCTCATGCCTCAACAGGCCTTGAGCCATCCTCTCTATCCTTTCCCCAAGCCTCCGCACCCTCGCCACAAAGCCGGAGCCACGCCAGGGCGGCCTTGTCGCAAAAGGCCGTCGCGTCGGCGAGGAGCAGCGGGAGGCGTCTGGCCAGGTCTGTATAATACGCATCGGGGAACTGGTCCTGGTAGACGCGGTAGACGGGAATGGCTCCCTGGCGAAACAACGTCAGCCAGTCGGCGAGAATCCTTGAATCCGCCTCCAGGTGGAATTGGAAGCCGTACGAGGCGCGGCCGACCCGGAAGCACTGGTTGGGACAGGCCTCCCCCTGGACAAGCAGGGTCGCGCCGGGGGGCAGGGTGAACGAGTCCTCGTGGAATTCCATCAGGGGGGGCAAGGGCAGGGCCGCGCCGATGACGGGGTCGTCCCCGGCCGCCGGGGTTGGGTGGTGCTGAACGAACCCGAACTCCAGGCCGGAAAGGGTGTAGGTGGTTCCGCCGTGGGCTCGGGCCAGCAGTTGCGCTCCCAGGCAGATGCCGGCCACGGGGCGGTGTGCCGCGTCAAAGGCGCGCATCAGGTCCATGAGCCGGGGAAAGTGCGGGGACGAGGCGTCGTCAAAGGCGTGTTGCGGCCCTCCCAGGACCACGAGCCCGGCGAAGTCTTCCGGTCCTTCGGGCCAGTTCGACAGGACGTCGCCGTCCGAGGGCCTCAGGGTGGTTACTCGCGCGCCCCGGCGGAGAATGGCCTTGACGAAGTTGCCTCCCGGCGCTTGCGGACTGTGCTCGATCACGAGGATGGGAACGTCCTGAACGTCCTCGGCGGGCCAAGCGGCCACGGCCACCCGGGTCTCGTAATAGGGGCAGCCGTCGCCGACCCGACTGGCCATGTCCCGGGTCAACCGGTTCAGACCGTGTTCTCCTTTGACCCACCCGCCCCGTTCGGCCACGAGGATGTCCTCGCGCAGCTCGAGGTCGACGCTGAGGCGGGCCTTGACCGCTCCATGTGGACTGAAGACCTTGACCAGCCGACCTTGTTCAAGCCCCAGCCCGGCGGCCTGGCGCGCGGATAGAACGACCGCGGGCAGCGGTTCATGGTCCGCCAGGGTCCGTTCCGAGCAAATGGCGTCATGGGGGGCGACGGTGAGCAGGGTGTAGGGGAATTCCGGAGTCTCCGGAGAAGGCTCGGCCTCGTCCAGGCGCTCCAGGAAGCGAAACTTCCCCGAAGGAGTAGGAAATCTACGGTCCGCGTAGGGAACCATGGGCGCGTTGACCCGGAAGGGACGACTTCGCAGCGCCTGCAAGTCCCCGCCCTGATCCCGGCCCTGTTCTCTAAGAGGCGCGCAGACGGCTTCCAGCCACTCTTCCAGCCCTCGGCGATATTCCGAAGCAAAGGGAAACCGTCGCGCCAGTTCCTGAAACATCCAAAATTCCGACCGGCACTCGCCCACCGGCTCGATGACCTTGTTCACCGCGCCGACGTAATTGTGGCCGTAGCTGGCCATGACGTCCTGTTCTTCCAGAAACGTGGTCGCGGGGAGAAAGACATGGGCATGGTCCGCGGTGTCGTCCAGAAAATGACCGCTGTAGACCACGAATTCCGTTTGCCGAAAGGCCCGGCTGACCTTGTCGGTGTTGGGGGCCATGCATACGGGGTTGGCCGCGGTGACGAAGATCATCCGGATTTTCGGGTTGGTCGCGTTCAGGATCTCCTCCCCGATCCGAGGCATGAGCAGGGTGCGCCTGGGTGGATGCAGCTCGTCTCCCCAAAAGCGCTGGTCATAGGGTCCGTATTCCTCAAAGCCTTGACTGACGCCGCCTCCAGGGATGCCCAGATTGCCGCTGAGCGCTCCCAGGGCGTCGATGGCCTGGATGGACTGATGGGCCAGGGCGTGCCGGTGCAGCCCCCAGCCGAGAAGAATGGACGTAGGCTTGGCGGTGATCAGGGTGTCGGCGATAAGTTGAGCCTGATCCTCGCAAACCCCGGCCCGGTTGCAGAGCTGATCCAGGCTGAACCGCTCCGCCAAATTCAGAAAATCCCGCACTCCCTCGGCGTGCCGTTCCAGGAATGGTTTGTCCTCGGCCCCGGCGGCCAGGATCAGCTTGGCCGCGGCCAGGGCCAGGAAGACGTCGCGGCCGGGGCGCACCGCGATATGGTGATCCGCCAGGGCCGCGGAACGGGTTCGGGCCGGGTCGACCAGCAGAACCGGCCCGCCGCGTCGGCGCAGATCCCGGATGATCGGAACCAGACCGGCGTTGGTGGAAACCGGATTGCGGCCCCAGAGAATCATGGACCGGCTGTTGGCGTGATCCAGCGGGTCATGAGAGACCCGGTCGCCGACACTGAGATTCTGGGCCGCCTGACCCGTCCCGCCGCAGAGGGAGCCGCGCAGGGTGGTCACGCCGCCCAGCAGGCTGAAGAAATAGCGGTTGAGCAGCTTCAGAGCCGTACGCTCCCCATATCCCTGATAGTAGAGGATGGCTTCCGGACCGGATTCGGCGATCAAGGTTTTGATCCGCTCGGCTACGAGGTCCAGGGCCGCATCCCAGGTCACGATCTCCCAGCGCCCGCCGCGTCGGATCATCGGGGCCGTGACCCGTTCCAGACTGTAGACCCGCCGAACGTACAGCGCCTTCTTCCCGCAGGCCGCCCCCCTGGTCAGCGGATGCTCAGGGTTCCCGCTCAACCGGACCAGGCGTCCGTTCTCCACGGTTGCCAAAAGCCCGCAGGTGCTGGGGCAGTCACGGGTGCATGTCGTTGGGATGATTGTTTTCATAGTCCTGATATTGTTCGCTTCCATCAAAGAATACCTCAGCCCTTCGCGAAAGCCGGAGGTATGCGGGGAAGTCGCTCCAGTATTTACCTGAAGTTCTCGGGGAACACGGAATAGAGATTTTTCTTGAAATATTGAAGGTGGTTGAGTTTGTTGGTCACCCGGCTGGCGATAAAGCCTTGCCAAGCCCTTTTGTCGCTGAACCAACAGCGAGCCGTAATTCCACCGTAGCCAAGCGGCTTACGATAAGGCGGTATGGCTACTTGATGCAACAGCGAGGGGTGTCTCCGACGGCAGGTATTCAAGAGACGTGCCCGGCTTTTTTGAGCAGATACAAGCCGAAGCGCGTCAGTAACCAGTTTCCATCCGGAAACTGTTTTGTTTCCGGATGAAAACTAGCCAGAGGCGCGCTTCGGGATCGTGTTGGGAGTCGACGACGGCGTGCTCTCAGGCCCAGGCCAATGCGCCCATGGCGGACTCCTGTTCCCGTTCCTGCTGACAACACACGCACAGGGTGGAGGTGGGGTGGATTTCCAGGCGCTTGAGGGGGATATGCTCGTCGCATTCCTGGCAAACACCGTAGGAGCCGTCGTCGATGCGGGACAGCGCGGCCAGAACTTGCCGCGTCAGGTTCCTTTCGCGCTGACCGATCAGGATCAGCATGTGTCGATCCGATTCCAGGGAGGCCCGGTCGTTCAGATCCGGGCAAGCCTGATAGATTCCGCTGATCGCCTCAGCCGTGGCCGTGCCTTTGTCCCGAATCTGATCCATCAAGCCGTGCAACAGGTTCCGAAACACAAACAGTTGATCGTGGGTCATAAACGTTCCCTCCTGGTTTATTTCAGAACATCAGTACCAGGGGCGCGTGACGAAAACATGTCGGGAATGCGACGTTTTCGCTGTCATTGCTGATGTTGATGATGCGTCCCGCCAGCTCTGAGCCCAGGTCATGCACGACGAAAACTTGAATCCACGTCGCGGGCGTTACGTGTCGCGAAGCCGGGCGGGGGTAAACGGCGGTTGGAAAGGGGGTCTTGTCCATTTCTTTCAAGTCAAACGAAAGCCGACCACGTTCAAGAAGACGCGGTCGGCTTTCGGCGTTTGGAGGCGTCGTCATGCGCTGCTACAGGCTGGATGCCAGAACCATGTCCGCGATGGGCCCTCGGGAATGGGCGCCCTTGAGCACCAGGTGGGCGTAGCGGTCCATGCCCTTGAGTTTGCGCACGGTCCAGTTCAGGGCGTTGTTGAATTCCGAATTGTAGGGCGCGTCCACCTGGCGGGAGTCGCCCATCATGAACACCTTGGTGTTGGTGCACATCCGAGACAGCAACGCCCTGGCCTCCATTCGGGACATGTTCTGGGCCTCGTCCACGATGACCACGGCGTCTTCGATGTTCATGCCGCGGATGAAGGCCAGGGGCAGGATTTCCAGGCGTTTGATGTCGAACTCGGGAATGGGCGCTTCGGGATCGATGAACAACTTGTTCGCCGGACGGATGGCGTGCAGTTTCAGGATCAGGTCGCGGATGTTGCGCACGTAGGGGGCCATTTTCTCGCTGACCGCCCCGGGCAGATAGCCCATGGACCGACCGATCTCCACGTAGGGCTTGATAACATAGATCTTGTGATGGCGTTTCTCGCTCAGCACCAGGTGCAGGGCCGCGGCCAGGGAGAGGAAGGTCTTGCCGAACCCGGCCTCGGATTCCAGGGTGACCAGGTCGATGTCCGGAGAGAGCAGCAGTTCCATGGCCAGGTTTTGGTACACGTTGCGCGGGGCCACGCTCCAGACCTTATGCTGATGGGTGATGGTCCGGCGTTCCTCCCGTCCGTTGAACACGGGCTTGCCGTTTTCCCAGGAAAAGGAATTCGCGACGATGTCCTCGCCCTCGGCAATGAAGCCGGTGTATCTCTGGGATTCATTCCTGTAAAAAGGATTGGCCCGGAAATAGGGCTCGCTCTGCATGCCCAGCTTGTGCGCCTTGATGCGCATGGTCTTGTCGTTGGTCACCAGGATCGGCGCCTCCACTGAGGCCAGCAGGATCTCGTCGAGAATCCTGTTGTCGGCCAGGCAGGAGGCGGTGTTGCCTTCCGGGCCTCGTTCCAGAAGATCGAATTCCTCCTTGTGTTCCAGAAGATACGACAAGGCTTGCTGGGCCTGATGCCCCAGCCGGGAGTCGGTCTTGTGCCTGTCCAGCTCTTCAAGCACGGTATGGGGGATGAAAATGCTGTTTTCCATCCCGTTGCGCAGTACGGCGATGCTTTCCGGATCATCCAGAAGTATGTTGGTGTCGATGAAGTAGTTTTTTTGGCGTGGTTCCATTTAACCTTCTTTTAACAAGGTTCATGCCCAATACATGGACTCCCGCACCGCCTGGAGCAGGGCGAGGATGTCGTCGGGGAAGACGTGGCCGATGTTGCCGATGCGGAAGGTGTTCGTCCTGGTGACTTTGCCCGAGTAGATCACGAATCCGCGCCGCTTGAGTTCCGCGTAGAAACGAGCGAACTCGAATCCTGGATGGGAAGGGTAGAGAAACGCGGTGATGATCGGGGATTGGTATTCATCCGGAAGCAGCGTTTCAAATCCCAGTTCGCGCATGCCCAGAGAGAGGATGGTCTGGTTTTGGACATACCTGGCATGTCGGGCATTGACGCCGCCTTCGGCTTCCAGTTCCACCAGGGCCTGGGCAAAGGCCCGGACCACGTGCGTCGGCGACGTGAACCGCCATTTGCCGGCCAGGTTCTCCATTTCCAACCACTGATCAAGCAGATCAAGGCACAGAGAGCGTGCACTCCCGGAGCAGTGCTCCAACTGGCTCTGTCTGGCCACGACAAAACCGAATCCGGGTACGCCCTGAAGACATTTGTTCGGGCCGCTGATCAGATAATCCACCCAGAGGTTGTTTACGTCCATGGGGATTCCGCCGAAGCTGCTCATGGCGTCCACGATCAGGGACCGGTGGTGGCGGATCTCCAGGTCGCCGACATCCTGAACGGGATTGAGCATCCCGGTGGAGGTCTCGCAGTGGACCACGGCCATGTGGGAGATGGCCCGATCCACTCGGAGCGTCTTGTCGACGGCTTCCATGTCCAGCGGGTTGGTGTCGCCAAAGTCCAAGACATCGAAAGGAATCAGCAACCGTTTGGCGATCATGGCGATCCGGTCCCCGTAGTGACCGTTGCTTAGGACCAGCAGCTTTCCGTGCCGGGGAACAACCGTGCCGAGACAGGCCTCAACGCTGAACGTCCCACTGCCCTGCATCAATACGGTGGTGTATCCGGAGGCCGGAGTGGCCAGACGAGTCAACCGATTCCGGATGACCTGGACAATGTCGTTGTATTCGGCGTCCCAGGTACACCAGTCGCGAAGCATGGCGGCACGCACCCCGGGGGAGGTGGACAACGGCCCCGGAGTCAATAACAAATAGGGATTGTCCAGGATTTCAATCTGGTTCGGTTCCATGCGCGGAACTTCTTCATGGTAGGTTGTTCAGGCGTGGCGCGGCCAATTGCCGGACGGTGACGGGCCGGATGATCATGGCCGGACGCCACGGGACAGGCGCAGTTCGATTTCCTCGATCAAGGGCAACACCTCCCAGACGCCGCGGGCCGTGTAGTGGGCCCCGGCGCGGCGGAAGCGCCGGGCGATCAGTTCCAGGCTCGAACTCAGGTCATCGGGGGCCAGGCTTTCGGCCTCCCTGCGCGACAGCCCCAGTTCGTTGCCGGACATGGTCAGGCCGATGGTCCACATCCCTGCGTTCAGGCCCTCTTCGATGTCCGCGACGGTGTCGCCGATCTTGATCATCGCGGACATGGGAAAGACATCCAGGGTCATGGCGTTGACGTAGCACATCCATGGATACGGTCGTCCCTCCGACACTTCCGTGGAGCAAACAACCGTATCCGGCTTGTACCCCTGGCCGGCCGCGGAGGCCATCAGGCGTTCCACCATGGGCCGCGAATATCCGGTGGTCGAACCGATCCTGATGTCTTTGGCCCTCAAGGCGGTGACCAGGTTTCGCACTCCCGGAATCAGTTCGGCATGGTCGGTCACGACGTCCATCATTAACGGTTCGATCCTGGCGTAGATGTCCTGCACATCCTGCTCGTTCGGATCGCGGCCATGCACCTGCCGCCACCTGCCGCTCAAGGTTTTCTGATGCGTCATGGCCCGAACATGGTCGATTTTTTTCAGCCCCATGAAAACCCTGATCTCCTCGTCGTCCACGGTCACGCCGAATCCGGAGAAGGCTCGTCGAAACACCTCCGTGGGGCCGATGCATCCGTAGTCAACGGTCGTGCCGGCCCAGTCCAAGATCACCGCCCGAACCGGGCCGGAATAATCCCTGCACCGGTCCCCCACCTCCAGGAGCAACTCCTCAAATTGCTCCACATTGTCTTGGTCGAAACAGGTATGCATGGATGATTGCCCGTCGCTTTCCGGTATTAACACATGGTTTGCGGATTGATGATGAAAGGAAAGAGCATCTATTATACCCGCTCAATGTTACAGGAGCGTGATGACCTTGTTACGATTGTGTCGGGCGCACGGTGTGGGGTCGCGTATCTGAAACGTCACGGACTTGTGAAGGAGGCCTCGTCTTGGTGATTTCAGTCGTCCAAGCCATGCATGTTCAACAAATGCAGATTGCCCAGGAATTGCTCGGTACAGCGCTCCCAGGAGTAGATTTCGGCGTGGCTGCGGCAGGCCTGGGGGGAGAGGGGCAGGGCCCGGTGTACGGCCTCGCCCAGATCGTCGGAAAGCCATCCGGTTTGGCCGTGGACGACCACGCTTTGGGGGCCGGTTACCGGGTAGGCGGCCACTGGGACGCCGCAGGCCATGGCCTCCAGGAGGACCAGGCCGAAGGTGTCCGTGGTGCTCGGGAAGACGAAGACGTCCGCGGCAGCCAGGTGGGCGGCCAGTTCCTCGCCGCGTTTGGCTCCGACGAACCGGACGTCCGGATAGGCCCCTTTGAGTTTCACGAAGGCCGGGCCATCCCCGACCACGTACTTGGTCCCGGGAATGTCCAGGTGGAGAAAATCCTCGATATTCTTTTCCACTGCCACCCGGCCCATGAACATGGAAATGGGACGCGGTGCGTCCAGGTAGTCCTTGCTCCGCGGACGAAAGAGCCCGGTATCCACGCCCCGGGACCACAGCTTCAGGCTGGAGAAGCCCAGGGAGCGCAGTTCTTCCATCAACTCCGGCGAGGCGGTCATCACGGCCTTGGAGGGTTTGTGGAACCAGCGGAAAAAGGCGTAGGAGGCCCGGAGCGGAACGGGGAACCGCAGCCGGATGTATTCCGGCAGGCGGGTGTGGTAGGCCGACGTGAACCCCTTGCCGCGCTTCCAGCAGAAGAATCGACCGGCCCAGCCCATGGGACCTTCGTTGGCGATATGCACTGCGTCCGGGCGATAGTTGTCCAGGATGCGGGTCACCTTGCGCCAGGGAAACAGCGAAAGGCGGATTTCCGGGTACGTGGGGCAGGGCAGGCCTGGAAACATGTCCGGACTGAGCACAAGGACCACATGACCCTTTTCCCGGAGGATGCGGACCGTGTTCTCCAGGGTGGTGACCACGCCGTTGATCAGCGGGGTCCAGACGTCGGTGATCAGGGCGATGCGCATGGTTCCTTCCTGGTGATCATTTCGTTTCCGGCTCGAAGGATCAGGTGTTCACCGTCGGGCGCGGTTGTCTGAACCGGGGAAACCGGGCCACGCTGTTCTGATCAAATGATCATGCCCGGGCTGCCCAAGCCCGCCCCGCGGAAAGGAAAATGACGAGGGCGGGACGTTGCCGGAAGCTGGGGATCAATGACCGGAATAGCATTATCACCAAGTATATCCGGTCAATGTTACAGGAAGATGGTGGTTGTGTGGCAATTTTGTTGTGTTACAG
This sequence comes from Desulfonatronum sp. SC1, assembly GCF_003046795.1. Classification (NCBI taxonomy): domain Bacteria; kingdom Pseudomonadati; phylum Thermodesulfobacteriota; class Desulfovibrionia; order Desulfovibrionales; family Desulfonatronaceae; genus Desulfonatronum; species Desulfonatronum sp. SC1. Next base: position 91,702 of record NZ_PZKN01000003.1, read on the forward strand.
CTTCGTCAAGCGCTGCTGTTTCCCCGAAGGGTGGCATCGTGAGTATTACCGGCACTCCAGCATGGGAACCAAACCCAGGGCGTTCCCGTGCTCTGTTTCTTTTCCGAGGACGCTGGAACCTCCGGCCCCCTCTCTCTCCCACTGGAGCGCTGGAACGATCAGGCCATATCCCCTTCATGCGGGTCAGGTTGGGGCATATCCGGAAGATCACCGGTCTGTCCGTCGAAACAAAGCCCGTCAGTCTGCCGATCAGCATCACACCGTGCGAGTATCTTGAAAGTTGCTCAAAATTTCAGGTGTGTTGCTAAGGGGCCGCTCTCCAGGTTATGGGCGACAACAACCTTACGCTTCAAGTGGACGACTCCGTATACCTGTCCACCTTCATCCCCGGAGCGTCTTCCTGAACGACGCCGGGGAGGTCGTCGGGAACTGAGGCGGTGAGGGAAATGTCGCAACCGCTTTCGTGAGGAAAACTTCCATGCGAAAATTAATCCGCACTTTTTCTTTCTTGATCTTCATCCTCGTACTGACCACTGGCTGCGGAGGAGGGAGCGGAGGAGAGCCTGGACGCGTCGCCGCCGTTGAGAATTCCCTGATACCCGCCGTGATCAAGGCCGGTGACGAACCGCCCTTGCTGCATCTGGAAGACAGGATGCGGCATTTCAGGGTTCCCGGAGTTGGAATCGCCGTGGTCAATAACGGGGTTGTCGAATGGGCCAAGGGATATGGGGTGGTCGAGGCCGGGGGAAGCCGGGCGGTCAACGCGCAGACCGTTTTCCAAGCCTGTTCGATCAGCAAACCCGTTGCCGTGACCGGGATCATGCTGCTCGAGCAATCCAAGACCCTGGACATCACCCGCAACGTGAACGACTACCTCACCTCCTGGCGGCTTCCCGATTCTGCCCACACCGTCAGAGAGAAGGCCACGGTGGAACGGCTGATGTCGCATACCGGGGGGACAAGCGTCGGGGGATTCGCCGGATATGCGCCCGGCGAGGCGTTGCCGACGATTTTGCAGACCCTCCAGGGCATTTCGCCCGCCAACAACAAGGCCGTTGAAGCGGTCTACGTTCCGGGAACGAAATGGTCCTACTCGGGTGGGGGAATGGAAGTGCTGCATTTGATGACCCAGGAGGTGACCGGGATGCCTTTGCGTGACTATATGCAGCGTCATTTGTTCACCCCCCTGGGCATGTCCAGGAGCGACTTCGCGCAACCCCTGGACGGTCCGTTGGCGACTAACGCGGCCAAAGGCCACGATGTGGACGGGGGCGTCGTTTCGGGAGGATGGAATACGTATCCGGAACTCGTTGCCGCCGGCCTCTGGACCACGCCATCCGATCTTGGTCGTCTGCTCGTTGAAACGATCAACGCGACCAGAGGGCATGGGATCGCATTGGAACTGGAGACAGCGGTGAACATCCTGACCCAGAGGCCGAACTCGGAGTTCGGCCTGGGCTTTATGGTCGAGACCAGGGCCGACGACCTGGTCTTCAAGCATACCGGCAGCAACCAGGGATACAAAACCTATTTCATGGGGTTGCGGGATCGGGGACAGGGCGTGGTCGTGATGACCAACGGTGAAAACGGATCCCCGCTGATGTACGAGATCGTGAGGAGCGTCGTCAGGGTGTACGACTGGCCGGACATTGAGGGGGCCGAAGAAGCGGAGCTCGTGGACGTGCCGCGGGCGACCCTGCGGTCGCACGTCGGAGCGTATGTTGGCACTTTCAGGCCGACGGGCAAAGAGGCCATTGAAGACATTGATTTTCAGGTTTACCTGGAGGATTCCGGCCTGATGCTCCGGTTGGCCTATGCCGGTGGATCAGGACGAATGGATCTGTATCCGGTGGCGCATGATGAATTTCTCCTCAGAGGCGACCTTGAAGGCACCCTTGTCTTCGACGTGGACGCCCAAGGCCGGACAATCGGTTTCAGCATTCCGCGGATAAACGTCACGGCACGAAAAAAGTGAGGCGACGTCGGGGGTCGTGTCAGAGCAAGCCTTTGGAATCAGGGATTTTCAGATAGGTTTCCAGCCCGTGTCGGTATCGGTCATTCAACCCGGAGGTGGTTATGTCGCAAGAATCGATTTCCAGGCGAAAGTTTTTGCAAATGACGGCCATATCCCTGGCCCTGATGCCGTTTGACTGGGCGGAGATGAACGCCCTGGCCGCAACGGTGAAGCCAGGCAACGGCAAGCCGGTGGTCATCATCGGCGCGGGGCTGGGCGGACTGTGTTGCGGGGCCTATCTGGCAAAAGCCGGCATTCCGGTGACCCTCGTCGAACAACACTTCATTCCTGGCGGCTATGCCACCACCTTTCAACGCGCATCGGGAAAATTCACTTTTGAAGTCTCCCTGGAGGGCACGTCCATCCATGACAACTCGGCGGAGCGGATGCTCAGGGAACTGGGCGTGTTGGATAAAATCCAGATCGTGGCCATTCCGGAAGTCTTGAAGATCAGGGGGCCCGGCTTTGAGATCGCTGTCCCCCAGAAAGATCCCCAGGCGCTGATCGAGCTTTTGTCCAGGCAATTTCCTGAGGAAAGGGACGGAATCCGGAACGTTATCGAGGAAATGGTGGGCATTGTCCGGGAGACGGACCGCCTGGTTGCCGGTCAGGTGGCGTTTTCGGATTTTCCCGCCGAGTATCCCAAGCTGTGGAACGTCCATGACAAGACGCTGTACGACTTTCTCGACGGGTTCGTGAAGAACCCGGACCTGAAGAATGCCTTGTCCGAACAATGGGGCTATTATGGGTTGCCGCCGTCGAAGCTCTCCGGCTTTTATTACGCGGTCGCGTTTGGAGAATACCTGCTCAAGGGATCCTACTACATCAAGCCGCGGTCTCAGGCCTTGAGCAACGCTCTTGCCGACGTCATCAAAGCCTCGGGCGGGGAAATCCTGTACGGCGTCGAGGCCCGGAAAATACTGGTTGAAAACGGCGAGGCCACGGGCGTCGTGACATCAGAGGACAAAACCCTTCCGGCGCTCGCCGTGGTGAGCAATGCCAGTGCGATCACCACGTTCAAGCAGATGGTGGCACCGGATGTGCTCCCGCCGGATTACCTGATCAAGCTCGACGGGTACCGCCCGAGCATTTCCTCATTCATCGTCTGGCTGGGCCTGAATCAGGAATTGCACGGCAAACTGGAAGGGTACGACCATTCCGTCAGTTCCGGGCTGGGGCCGGAAGCCGACTACGAACTGGCCCTGGCGGGAGAAGTGGAAAAAATGGGTTTCGGCATGGTCTGTTACGACAATGTCTACGAAGGGTATTCCTCACCCGGCACGTCGACTTTGAAGATCATCTGCCTCAGCGGCTATGAGCCCTGGAGACGATTCGAAGCGGATTACCGGGCTGGCCGCAAGGGCGAGTACCACAAGGAAAAGGACAGATGGGCGGATATTCTGATTGCCAGGGCGGAAAAGGATATCCTTCCAGGGCTGCGTTCCATGATCGAGGTGCATGAAGCCGCCACGCCGCTGACGAACTGGCGGTATACGCGCAATCCGGAAGGGGCGATTTATGGTTTTGAACAGGCCATGAACAACACCTTCATGAATCGGATCGACAACCGGACACCGGTCAAGGGCCTGTACCTCGCCGGCGCGTGGGGCAGTCCCGGAGGCGGCTATACGGCGGTCATGGGCAGCGGCAGGCAGACGTTCGCCTACCTCATGGAAGATTTGAAGGCGGGCGGTTTGGGCTGACAGATCAGCATGTCACTCGATCACCCATCACAGGCTTTGTCGGAAGATTCGCGGGGCGATACGTCTACGCCGACCAATCCTGATCCAGCAAAAAGTCAATGAGATTTTTATGGATGATGCCTTCCCGGCTCAAATCAAATCTGTCAAGACTCAGGACCATTTTGGGAAAATTGTCCTGTATCGCCAGAAGCGACGAGAATTCCCGTTCCGCGGCGACCACGGCCATGCCCGGGGTGCAGTAGCCGCATTGCACGGCCCCGTGTTCGGCCAAGGCCCGCTGGATGGGATGGGGATTTGCCTCCGCGCCCAGCCCTTCCACCGTGACCACGACTCGCCCCTCCAGCTGGGCCGCGAGCATCAGGCAGGACAGCCTGGGTACGCCGTCCACCAGCACGGCGCAGGTGCCGCATTCCCCGCCGCCGCAGCCTTCCTTGGTTCCCAGCAGCCCAAGATCCTCGCGTAGCGGATCCACCACCCGCCGGTCGGGTGCGGTTTCCAAATCCATGGAACAGCCGTTGACAGTGCAACGAACAATCACTTTTTCCCCCGCTTCATGGCCTTCAGAACACGTTCCGTGGTTAACGGGGCTTGATGCACGTCAGCACCGCAAGCCGCATGCACGGCATTGGCCACGACCGGCAATGGTCCGTTCATGCCCACTTCGCCCACACCCTTCATGCCAAAGGGGCCGCTGGGCTCCTCCACGTCGCAGGCCAGCGAGACCATGTCCGGTACGTCCAGGGCCGTGGGAGTGATGTATGTCGTCAGGGAGTCCGCTCGCCCTTGCCGGACAGTTGCAGTGCGCGCATGGATTTTTCGTACCAGTCGGTCATCATGATGCTTCTCCTTTCCACGTTGAGAGTTCGCCGCGGGATGCGGCTTGTGGAAAGGAGAAGCAGATAATCGGCTGATACGGAAGTGTTTTCAGGCAGGTCGAGGATAAAGCAAAGCGGAGATCATGGAAGGCGAAAGGCCGAGCTGAATGTTTTTTTGGCGCAAAGCGGCTTACTTGAACAACCGACTGGACCGGCTTCGGCCCGTTGTGCCCCGAAGAGGGAGGAAGATCCCGATTGACAGCGTACGTCGTAAGTCATAATGTTGCATTATGAGAATGACACTATCCATACCCGATGACGTGGCACGTCGGTTCCAGGCGGCCGTACCCGCCCGACGACGGTCGCGTCTTGTCACCCGTCTCCTGGAACAGGAGCTATCCGAACGTGATGATTCACTGGCGGCAACTTGCCGCGCCGCAAATCGTGACCAGGCGCTGGAGCGCGAGATCGACGAATGGCAAGCGTTTGACGACGGTGTTGAGGAATGACGGACCAACAGATCAAGCGTGGGGAGATCTGGTGGGTCAGCCTCGACCCCACGCAGGGATCGGAAATCAAGAAGACTCGGCCATGTGTCGTGCTTTCTCACGACACCTTGAACCGACTCAGGCGCACTGTCGTCGTCGTCCCTCTCTCCACGTCAGCCAAACCACATCCTCCCATCACGGTTGCCGTCACCTGCCAGCGAGACACCGCCGTTGCCGTGATCGACCAGATTCGCGCGGTCGCCAAACACAGACTCAAGTCCCGGATCGAGTTCCTTGACCGAGATGAACTGGACGAGATATGTCGGGCCATCGCAACAATCCTCGAAATCAGATAGCGAAGGGCACAACAAGGTTGCTCCACGGTATTTGGCAAAGGCCGAGCTTCGCTTGCCTTTGCCAAAACGGTGAGCACCACGTTAGCCGTATGTTCACCGAATAGACCACGTGGGTGCGGCGGATGATGTCCACCACCTCGGGTGATCCGCACAGATATCCCACGCGCAGCCCTGCCAGGGCGTACATCTTGGAGAAGGTCCGGAACACCACCAGATTCGGGTACTCGCGCATCAACTCCATTCCGTCCGGATAATCCTCCCGGTCCACGTACTCAAAATAGGCTTCGTCCAGGACCACGATCCGCTGGTTGCCCACGGCGTCCAGGAATCCGCGCATGGTCGCCGCGTCCCAATACGTTCCCGTGGGATTGTTGGGATTGCAGACGAAAAAGATCTTGGTCCGCTCATCCGCTGTGTCCAGCATGGCCTGGGGATCAAAGGCCAAATCCTTGAGCGGCGTCAGCCGGGCCTGGAATCCGGAAAACTCGGCCACCCATGTAACTGCTCAAAAACACCGGGCAGCTCTATTCATGGTGGGGCAGGCATCCTGCCTGCCTAATGCCAAAGCTTACATGCCGCCGGCGTGCAAAAGCCAACAAATCCTGAACAGACAGGCAAGATGCCTGTCCTACCATTTTGTTTCTTTGTCATCCGAAAAAAATAATAACCGCATCATGCATCTCGGCTGTCCTGTGGAATTTCCCGTACTTTTTGAGCAGTTACCCACCCATTCGTACACGGCAAAGGTCTTGTCCGCGGTGACGATATTGTCCCCGCGCTCGCAAAAGGCCTTGATCACGCTGGCGATGACCTCGCAGGCCCCGTTGCCCACCAGGAACTGATCGGCGGACTTGTCGAATTTCGCTGCCAGGGTCTGGCGCAGGTCAGAGCAGTCGCCGCTGGGATAGATGGGTGCGCGCCCGGCCTCAAAACGTTCGATGACCCGGCGAGCCGCGAGCGGCGGCCCCAGGCTGTTTTCGTTGTTGTTCACTTGATCGTCCCTTACGCACCCTGACAACCATGGACCGCTTCGGTCTGGTCACCTGGAAGGGTGATACCCCCATGCCGCGCATGCTCCAGGCGCCGGAGCTGCAGCGGGGCATGGGCTTCGATCCTGGGTTCACCCTGGGTTCATCCTGGACAAGGGTTCTCGGCGGGACAGGATACGTCTTCCTGGCAACGGGGGCTGCCCGCCTGTCATGAAGGCGATTATCGGGTCCCTGTCGGGGGCGGCAGGCACTATGCGGGCCAAGACTAATTTGTTCTCTGCAAAACCTCAATAACCTCAAAGCAGTAGACTGCGGCATATACGAAGGAAACCCCCAAGGTGGGCTGGCAATCATCGAAATTGAAATCGCCGCTATCGCTATCGAAATCGTAAAGTTACCAAGACTCGATTTCGATCACGATTTCGATAGCGATACCGTTTCAGAGCTTCCGAGGTTCGAGAACAAAATTGCCCTGCTATGCGGGCATGAGGTGGTGGACATCGCCTACCGGGCGTGTCATCAAGGCCGCCGACCTCGAATCCCTGTTCCGTAATCTCAATGTGGACGCTTGATTCCACCGATCAGTTCAAACGCGACCCGGCAATTGAAACATTCTTTCCATGTCCCGCATCAACCCGATTCTGACCGGTTCGGTCCTGACAAGCTTCTTTCGACTCTGGCTGCCCTCTCTGGCGGGCCTCATGGCCATGACTTCGGCAAGCATCGTTGACGGCATCTTCATTGGAAACTATGTGGGCGCCACCGCGCTGGCCGCGGTGAACCTGATCATCCCGTTCCTTGGAATCCTTTTCGGCATCACCTTCATGCTGAGCATGGGCGGGACGGTTCGGGCCGGAACGTATATCGGCCAGGGCAATGCGACCGCTGCCGGCGCGATCTTCTCCAAGACCCTGCTGGCTGCTCTTGTCTTTGTTCTGCTGGTCACGGGTTTGGGCCTGCTCTTGGAGACATCGCTGCTGCGGGCCCTGGGCGGCAATGAGGACGTGCTCCCGATGATGCGGACCTATTTCCGGATCATCATGGGGTTTACCTGGGCGCATCTGCTGACCGTGGTCATGTATTTTTTCGTCAGGGTGGACGGGTATCCGGGCCTTGCCGCCCTGGCGCTGATCCTTGGCTCGATGACCAATCTTGTCCTGGATTATCTGTTCATCGTCCGTTTCGGATGGGGCATCGCCGGCGCGGCCTGGGCCACGGGCATCTCCCAGGCCCTGCCCTTCCTGGTGCTGTGCGCTTACTTTCTCTTTCCTCAACGCCGGTTGATCTTCCACCTCCGACAGACAAAATGGCGTGAATTGTTTCGTTCCGCGTTCAACGGCCTTTCCGAATGCATCAACGAGATATCCGCCTCGATTATCGCCCTGTTCCTGAATTGGATGTTCATGACGCGGTTCGGCGTCAACGGCGTGGCGGCCATCACAGTGGTGAACTATATGATGATCGTCGGGCTGATGATGGTTTTCTCCCTTGGCGACGCGGGCGGGGTATTCATCAGCCAGAATTACGGCGCGGGCAAGGTCCGGCGCATTCGCCGCTTTCTGCTGACCTGCCTTGCCGTGGCCCTGCTGCTCGCCTCGACCTGCATCTGGCTTCTGGTCTTCCACCCGGTCCCCCTTGTCCGTGCGTTTCTCGGCCCGGAGGATCAGGACGTGATCCATTTGACCGTCGGTCTTTTGGGGTATTTCTGGCCAGTTTTCGCGGTCAACGGCCTGAATCTGGTCATCACGTCCTATTTGACCGCCCTTCATCTGCCGCTGCAATCTTCGATCATCGCCCTTGCCCGAAGCCTGGTCTTGCCTGTGATGCTCCTGCTGACCCTGTTTTACGCGTTTCCGGATATCCCGTTCATCCTGGCCATCCCCCTGGCCGAACTGATCACGTTTGTTCTGGCTGCATGCTTTCTGGCCCGATTTTTCCCCAATCAGGCGCTTTTCGGCAAGCTGCACGCCGCGCGGCCATTGGCCGGAGAAGACGCAGGCCAGAGCTGAAGGCACAAAGTCCCCGGTCCGGACCAAGATGACTCGCGGCCTTCTCCGCAACACCTTGGTCTTGCTGACCGCCAACCACGTTTTCACCGACCACTGCCTTGCGCACCAAACACGTTGTGTGCCAAGCTTTAAAGAGGATACGGTATGCGAGTTTACGACACGCTTATTCTCCACCTTCCGGCAAAAACACGCTTCGCGGCCGCGGCCGTGGCCGCGGCCCGGGAGTATGCCTCGGCTGTTGGCTTTGACGGCAGGGATCTCTCCCGGATCTGCCTGGCCCTGGAAGAGGCGGTCTGCCACGCCGTCAGCCTGGGCTACGGCGGGGAGCGGGACATGCTGCGCGTCACCCTGGGCCGGACCGCCTTGGGGCTGCAAACAAGCATCCTGTCCAAGGGACTGCCCCTCGACGAAGAGGCCCTGCCCCGGTTTGATCCGCACCGACTGCAATCCGAGGAAGACATGACCGGCATGCATGCCCACCTGCTCCGCGGTATGGTGGACAAGGCTGTTTTCGCGACCCTCAAGGGCAACAGGCGCAAAATCACCTTGTTCATCAACCTGCCGGTCGGATCCGCGGCCCACGGTCAGCCTGACCATGCCCAGCAAGATCCGGTGTCCAAGGATCCCGCACTGACCACGATCATCCGCCCGGCCGGACCGGAAGATGCGGAAGGGATTTCCCGGCTGGCCCTGCGTGCCCATGGCTCCCTTCTGTTCAACGCGGACATTTATTACCCGGCACGGGTCCGGGAAATGCTCGAGCAGGGCGAAATGCGCTCCATGGTGGCGGTAACGCCGCGCGGGGAAATTCTCGGGCACGGGGCGCTCGTGGCGGAAGCGCCCGGGGGGCTGGTGGAGGAGATGACCTACGCGCTCGTGGACCGACGCGTGCGGGGTCGACACTGCTCCGACGAACTCGCGGCGGCTCTGCTGGCCAACGCCCGTGAACGCGACCTGCATGGCCTCCATGCCCTGGCCGTCTGCAACCATGTCCTTTCCCAGCGATCCGCCCTGGCCGTCGGTTTTCGGGAATGCGCCCTGCTCCTGGGGGCCAGCCCTCCGTCCAAATCCTGGAGCAAGGCCGAAAAACACTCTGACGCTGCGCAGGAGCCGCATCGCATCGCCAATCTCCAGTTGATCCTGCCCCTGCGTCCGCTGCCTCCCGCCCCCCTGTTCGTCCCAAGGCGGCACGCGGCCATGACACATCGCATCCGCGAGCACCTGGGCATGACCGGTGCGGATGCGGGGCGCACCTCCCGGACATGCGGTGAAACCGGGCAAAACGATCTTCAGGGCGGCAACGCGCGGATCCGGGTGGAAACCGATCCCAAGGAAGGATGGGCCTGGATCGTCGTGCTGGATTACGGCAAGGACGCGGTAGGCCGCGTGGCCCGCCAACAACGTCGGCTGTGCGCCCAGGGCCTGTCCGTGATATTCCTGATGCTCCCCCTGGACCTCCCGGCCGCGGCAACCATGACCCAGGGCTTCGAGGAAATGGGATTCTTCTTTTCCGGGATCACCCTCTGCCCCCAAGGCCGGGTCCACCTGGCCCTGCAATGCGTCAACGGCGACCCCGGATACGACGCGGTTCAGGTCCATTCGCCCTTTGCCCGCGAACTGCTGGACTACGTCCGGGCGTGCGGAAGCGGCAGGCCTGCTGAAGAGACCTCTTGCAAAAAGCCATGATTTTTTAGCCAAACAGCTTGTTCATGGCATTTGCCGACATGTCCAGGATGTTCAGCCTGGCATCCTGCTACAACACCGCCTCCTTGCTCGGCCCCGGCACGCAACCCAAACGCCGCAACACCACCATGGGGAGCATTACCAGACGACACCGCGGCGGCCGGTACGGCCCGCACAAGTGATTGGCGATTTCCCGGGTGTGGGCTTTACGTTGTTCCTGGAGGTGTAGGTTCATTGGGTTGAGGCTTCCTTTGGTGCTGGTATTGCCACCTTCCTTGCCGAGTGGTGATTTAGAGGCCGGATGTGGAGCCCCTTCCACGAAAGATTCCCGGTGCAGGACAGCTACGCCGACCAATCCTGATCCAGTAAAAAGTCAATGAGATTTTTATGGATGATGCCTTCCCGGCTCAAGTCAAATCTGTCCAGACTCAAGACTCTTTTCGGAAAATTGTCCCGAACCGCCAGAAGCGACGAGAATTCCCGTTCCGCCACGGTCTGGTCAGGGATCAGGTACGCGACCTGGATATAGATTTTTTGCGATGCTTTTTCAGCGACAAAGTCGATCTCCTTGCCGTTCGACTTCCCGATCCGCACTGTGTATCCCCTGCGCAACAGTTCGAGGTAGACGATGTTTTCCAGAATCTGATTGATGTCTCTCTGGTTGTGTCCGTAAATGGCTTCCCGGATGCCGTGGTCGGCCAGAAATATTTTCTCATGAAATTTGAGTAGTCTTTTTCCCTGCACATCTTCACGCGGCACGAGGTAAAGAAGGCATGCATCCTGGGCGTAGGATATGTAGTTGTATATTGTTTCCAGGGATATCTTCCTCTTTTCGTGCTTCAGATACTTCAAAATGCTTGATCCGGAAAACGAGTTCGCCACATTCGCGAGAAGATACCCAAGCACACGCTCAAAAAGCTCTACATCCCGAAGTGAATGTCGTGCGACAATATCCTTGAGCAATATCGAGTTGTATATGTCCTTCAAATAGTCGTGAGCCGCGGCTGCATGCAGACTGTTTTCATGGAGAAAAGGCATTCCGCCATATTCAAGAAACCTGGCGAATGCCTCGTCCGGCGACGATATTTCTTTTTTTTCCGCCAGTATTTTGGTCACTTCCTGGAATGAAAAGGGGTAGACGGATATTTCAATATACCGGCCGGCAAGGTAGGTGGCCAGTTCTCCAGAAAGCAGTTTGGAGTTCGATCCGGTGATATAGAGATCACAGTCCAGATCCACTCTCAAGGAGTTGACCATTTTCTCCCAGCCGTCCAGTTCCTGGATTTCATCCAGAAAGAGATACGTCCTTCCGCCGCTGCTCTCGCTTTTCCCCCTTATTTCCTCGTAAACGCTTCGCGCATCGCGATTGGCGTACGCCATGCTCTCGAAGTTGATCGTCAGGATTTGCTGCTCCGAGACGCCATCGGCCATCAGTTCCCGTTGAAGGAGTTGCAACAGTGTTGACTTGCCCGAACGACGAATCCCGGTGAAGACCTTGACCACATCCTTGTCAATAAAGGGTCTGACCCGGTTGATGTAGTTTTCCCTCTTGATCATGCCCACCTCCCCTGGCTGGGGATGGTATGCTTCCATGACGAAAACAGCAACATGTTTTTCAGGAAGTTTACGGCGTATCGAAATCTTTATGGGGCTGGGGTAGTGGGGGAAAAGGATGGTCCGGCGAGCAAGCGTCAACCTCCTGGAAGGCGAGAGCGGATCACCCGGTCTGACCGTAATACGCCCAAACTTGATCGAAGGATCGGCTAAAGGAGCGGTTTTCCATGTAGTTTCGGGCCTGGGTGCGCATTTTTCGCAGCAGGTCCGGGTTGTCCAGCAGGGTGGTCATGGCCTGGCGGTAAGCTTCGGCGGTGGTGGAGGGGACGATGAATCCGGTTTGGCCGGGAATCAGGTTTTCCTGGGGTCCGCCTTCGGCGGAGACGATCACCGGCAGGCCGGAGGCCTGGGCTTCCAGGACCACGTTGCCGAAGGTGTCCGTGGTGCTGGGGAAGACGAAGACGTCGGCCGAGGCGTAGGCCTGGGCCAGGGCTTCGCCGTCCAGGTAGCCGGTGAACACCGCGGGCGTTCCGCCGAGATTGCGCTCCATCTCCTCCCGATATGGGCCGTCGCCCACGATGATCAGCCGCACGTCGTTCCGTTCCCGGGCCAGATCCCGGAAGGCCTGCTCCAGGATGTGCAGGTTTTTTTCCTTGGACACCCGGCCCACGTAGAGCAGTTTGGCCTCGTTGCGAAGCTGGAAGCGCTTTTCATAGAAACCGTTGCGCTTGGAGGGGTGGAAGCGCTCGATGTCGATGCCCCGTGGGTAGACCCGGACCTTTTCCGGGCGCAGGCCCTTGGCGATCAGTTCGTTGGCCGTGGCGTGGGACGGGGCGAAGACCAGGTCCATCTGGTCGTAGTACCACAGCGTGAACCGCCACATCAGTTCTTCCATGGCAAAGTCCTGGGTCAGGCATTTGGTGTATTGGGGCAGGGAGGTGTGGTAGGTGCCGTAGATGGGCAGGTGCATCAGCTTGGCCAGGGCCAGGGCGGCCAGGCCGATGGGACCCGGGGTGGCGGAGTGAATGTGCGTGATTTCCTTGTCAAAGCAAAAGCGCATCATTTCCAGCACCGGCGGATAGAACAGCTTCAACTCGGGGTATTCGGGCAGTTCGAAGACGCCGATGGGGGTGAAGTTTTGCACGCCGTCCGCGGCCCGGACCGCCTCGTCCGGGGCGCAGGTGATGATGGTCATGTCCTTGCTGGTGGCCTGGGCCAGGGAAAGCTGCTGCTGAAGGGTCAGGGCCACGCCGTTGACCTCGTAGTAGGTGTCCGTGAAATGGGCCACCCGGGCGGCGAGGTGCTCTCGTGACCCGTTCCGGGTATCGTTCCGGGCACCATCTCGGGTTTCTTGCCCTTCGCCTTGCTGTTCCTCGGGCATCCTTTTGTCAGCGGCCAGGGCTTCCCGAATTTCCCGGCTGAATTTCCGGTCATGGGCGAACATGGAGTAGGAGAGGAAGTAGGGGGCGAGCAGGGTGTACAGGGCCCCGGCCGAGCCCAGGGAGTGGAAGATGTTGAAGATGCTGCCCTGGGCGATTTTGCGCAGCATGTGGTCCGCTGAATGCTTCATGACCTGGTTGGCGGAGCGGTTCACGAAGGAGAACCACGCCTTGCCCTGACCCTCCCGCCCGTTGTCGCTGGAGCGGACGATGGACATCAGTTCCGGGTCGTTCCAGATCAGCCGGGCCGTCTCGTAGCGCAGCAGGTCCTGGAGCTGCTCCGGAGGGTTGCGACGGGAGCCGGGTCCGATTCTGGGGCGAATCCTCTGGGACCAGAGGGCATGCAGGGAGCCCAGCAGCCCGGATTCCTCCTCCCGGCCCGGATACAGGTTGCGGTCGATGAACTTGAGCAGAATGTCCTTGTTGACGTGTTTTCTCAGCTCGAATTTCTGGGCGTAGAACTGGTAGGCGATGCTGTAGAGGTTGTGGGCCAAAGTCTGGGGAGAGGAGGAAACGCCCACCGGAATGGCTTCGCCGTTCCGGACGCCATTCAGAAAGCCGGTCACGTCCCGGCGTCCAGGCACCACCGTGTGCGTCCGGGCCATGTTCAGGGAGCTGTGGTCGTCCGAGCCGCCGGTGAGGTGCTTGATCCAGGGCTCGGGAGGCAGGGCGGCCCGGTCGTGGACGTTCTCCAGACGCTGGATGTCCTCCGGGGAGAGACCTCCAAGGATGCGTTTCAGGTTGATGTTCAGGTGTTCGTCCCGGGCCCCGTTGATCTCGAAATGCTTGAACAGCAGCAGCAACTGTTCGAAATGGGCCTTGGTCAGCTTGTCGTTGACCGAGAACAGCGGGTGGGCCAGGACGTGCAGGATTTCGGCCCGGCGCAGATACTCGGCCAGATCAAAGACGTTGTCCCGGTATTTCTGGATTTCCCGGTGCTGGGCCTCGGTGATGTCGTAGGCCAGGACGTGGACCTTGCAGCGATCCTCGGGGAAGTAGGCCGTGATCTCCTCGCTGACGAAGGTGTCCGGCAGGTGGGCGATGTCCAGGCTGCCCTCGATGGTGTTGTGATCCGTAATGGTGATCAGGTCCATGCCCTTGTCCCGCAGGGTGCGGTAGAGGTGCAACGGCTCGGTGTAGCTCTCCGCGCATCCGATCTTTTGCAGCACCCATTGGGACGGACGTTTGGAATACTTGGAGTGGACGTGCAGATCGGCCTTGGTCGTTGGTTCCATATTCACCTCCCTGGTATGTTGGGGAAGTGGTACCCGGAACAGGTGACGAAATGACGACAAGGGGGTGACCAAAGATGACAGGCTTGTAAAAATCTCGTGACATTTCGCGTTGTCACCGAATCTTCACATTTCAGTCACCCGGCGGTCATGCTTCGGAGCGGGAATGGGATAGTGAGCGGGCGGTAGTTCACTTTCCTGAATCTTCAGCCGGAGGATGTCCGTGATGAGCGCCACCGCAACTGCTTCGCATCGTCTGATCGACCTGCCTTCACCCTTTGTCCGTCCGCTGCCCAGCAAATTGTTCGGCCTAGCCAAGCCGTCCCTGGAGAAAGTGCTGGCCCTGAGCTATTTGAACCGGAAGTACGGGGAAGTCCTGTCCGACCTGGATCAGACGCCGGAGGGGCAGGACCAGGTTGATTTTCTGGAGCGGTCCCTGAAGGCCCTGAACATCGGCGTGGTCCTGGATGACGCGGAATTGGAGCGCATTCCAAAGGACGGACCGGTGGTCGTGGTGGCCAACCATCCCTTCGGGGCGCTGGAGGGGCTGGTCATGGCCGCGGTGCTGCGCAAGCGGCGGCCGGACCTGAAGATCATGGCCAATCACCTGCTGGAACGGGTGGGGGAGTTGCGGGACTTGTTCCTGTTCGTGGACCCTTTCCTGGGCGGGGCGAACACGGTGCACGGCAACGGAGCGGCTCTGAAGAAAATTCTGGCCTGGCTGCGAGAGGGCGGGTTGTTGGGGGTGTTCCCGGCCGGGGAGGTTTCCCACTTGCAGGTTTTGCGGCGGACCATGGCTGATCCGCCCTGGAGCGAATCCGTGGCCCGGATCATCCGCAAGACCGGGGCCGCGGCGGTGCCGATGTTTTTTCAGGGAACCAACGGCCCGTTGTTTCATATGGCCGGACTGATTCATCCGCGGCTGCGGACCGTGCTGCTCCCCCACGCCCTGGTGCGCAAGTCCGGTTCGCAGATCCGGGTGCGCATCGGTCGGCCCCTGGGACCCAAGCACTTGGCCGGCTGTCCCACGGACGCCGATCTGATCGCCTACCTGCGCCACCGGACCTATCTTCTGCAATGCGGGTCCAAGCCGCGACGCAATAATCCGACGGGCCATCACCCGCTCTTGCCGTCGATTGCGTCGGACGGGCCGCCAACGGAACGTTCAAGCGGGCGGGTTGCGGAGGCCGCGCATGCCGCCGGGAACTCGCTGCATCTCGAACAGCAGGCCCTGTCCGCGGACCAGATCCTGCTGGAAACCGATGAATTTTGCGTCCATCTGGCCGAGGCCCGGAACATTCCTCATCTGTTGCACGAAATCGGTCGGCTGCGGGAAATGACCTTTCGGCTGGCCGGGGAAGGAACGGGCAAGGAGGTGGACCTGGACATCTTCGACGCCCACTATCTGCACCTGTTTCTCTGGGACAAACGGGAGCAACGGATTGCCGGGGCCTACCGGCTGGGGCGCACGGACGTGATTCTCAAGAATCACGGAGCCAAGGGGCTGTACACCAGCACCTTGTTCTCGTTTCGGCCCGGATTCTGGGACAAAGTTGTTCCGGCCCTGGAACTGGGACGGTCCTTCGTGCGCCCGGAATACCAGAAGAACTACGCCCCCTTGCTCCTGCTCTGGAAGGGCATCGCCCGGTTCATTCTGCGCCATCCGGAGTACCGGACCCTGTTCGGCCCGGTGAGCATCGACAACGAGTACCACCGCTTTTCCCGACAACTGATGGTGGGCTTCTTGCGGGCCCACGGCCACATGCACGAACTGGCCGACCACGTCCGCCCCCGTCGTCCCTTTCGCCAACGCCGACTGTTCCGCCTGGACGACTCTCTGCTGACCATGATGTCCAAGACCATCGACGACGTCTCGGACATCATCACGGACATCGACCGCCACAAGACCGGGGTTCCGGTGCTGTTGCGCCAGTACCTGAAGTTGGGCGGAAAAATGCTCGGATTCAACGTGGACCGGGAATTCAGCGACGTCCTGGACGGCCTGGTTTTGGTAGACCTGCTCCAAACCGACCGCCGAACCCTGGACCGGTATCTGGGCAAGGAAGAGGCCAGGGATTTTCTGGCTCTGCACCGGGCCGGGGAAAGAGTGTCGAGAGGAGGGCAAAGCGGATCGGGCGGCGGAGGTGTAGCCGCGATGGCGGGGTGAAGGGGAACGGGTGATGAGTTGAACGACGATACCGGATTGTCGTTTCCGTGTCGTTCAGGTGTGCGCGTTGAAGGTGAACGGATTGAGGGTGGGTACGGAGAAGACTTTGAAATCGGAGATATTTCTCGTGACGACGGTCAGACCGTGTACGGAGGCGATGGCGGCGATCATTGCGTCTTCATAGAGGGTGTCGGATTTGCGGTGCATCATTTTCGCCCAAAGTCGAAACGCGGGGACATCCATGGGTAAAATATTGGAGGCATCCGTGAGCAAATCCAGCCAGGCCTCGATTTCCTTGGCCTTGCGGGCGTCTTGATCCCGGCTCAACTCAATGCCCGCTTGGATTTCCCCGATCGTCACCGCGGACACGTACAGGTCACGCTCGTCAATGGATTCCAGCCAGGCAATGACGGCTCCATGCGGGCGAGGTTTGCGCAGTTCCGAGACGACATTGGTATCCAGCAGGTACATGACTCACTCCCATTCGCGAACCTGACGGCGTCGAGCTCCGCCTCGCTCCGGAACAAGAAATTCGGTGCGCGGAGACTTCATCAGCAGGATTTGTTTGAGGGATGGACGGGCCGCGGCCTGGAGGCGTCGCCATGCATCAATGGGCAACAGCACCGCTGTTTCGGTTCCCCGGCGGGTTACGACCTGGGGGCCTTTGGAGACGCAGGCGTCAAGTAATTCGCTGAAACGAGCCTTGGCATCTTGTACCGGCCATGTCTGCATCACTTCACCTCTGCTTTGGAATTGAATCGACGGGCAACCAGAAGACTAGTTAGCTGACTAGTTATCCCGTGTCGGTGTTGGAGTCAAGACATCGCCTCATCTTCGGACCGGATACCGTCTCACGCTTTCCTTGGTTTTATTGTCACCGTCACGCAATTGTCATTCAAACGTAACGCGAAGTGATTGTTCCGGGCTTTGGATTAAGGGTAGTTGTAGGGCTGAGGCGGCTCTGAAGGCTGTTTCGCGAACTTCCCTTTTTACCCAAACCCAGAAAGGAGCAATCGGATGACAATTTTTAGCTCTTACGCGTTGCGGTTCGTTATGGTCTGCGCCGTGGTCTGCTGCGCGGCTGTCGGATTTTCGGCGTCCCAGGTCCGGGCCGACGAGATCACGGTGTACACGTCCTACGAAGAGGATGAGGCCGCGGCGTTTTTGGCGGCCATGCAGCGGGATCTGCCGACGCTGAAGGTGAACATGCTGCGGCTGTCCACCGGGGATCTGCACGCCCGGATGCTGGCCGAGGCGGGCAATCCCCGGCACGACGTGATCTGGGGCTGGGCCGTGACGAACATGGTTGACCCTCGGATTCAGGACATGCTGGAGCCGTATCAACCCAAGGGTATCGATCGGATTCCGGCCCGGTTCCGCGACTCTGACGGACGCTGGTTCGCCAAGACCGGGTACATGGCCGCGTTTTGCGTGAATAACGAAGTCCTTCAGCGCAAGAATCTGCCCATGCCCACTTCCTGGGAAGATCTGCTCAAGCCCGAGTTCAAGGGTGAAGTGGTCATGCCCAACCCGGCCAGCTCCGGCACCGGGTATCTGCAAATCGCCTCAATCCTGCAAATGAAGGGCGAGGAGGCCGGGTGGAAGTATCTGGCCGAGCTGGACAAGAACATCGCCCAGTACATCAAGAGCGGTTCCCGGCCCTGCAACGTGGCCAGTGCCGGGGAGTTCGCCGTGGGGGCCTCTTTTGCCCTGCGGGCCATCAAGAACATCGACGAAGGCTATCCCATCACAATGATTATTCCCTCCGAAGGAGCCGGCAACGAGCTGGAAGCCTCCGGCTTGATGAAGTCATCAAAGAACAAGGAAGCTGCCAAGCGGTTCCTGGACTGGACGGTCAGCAAGGCCGCTGTGGACGAGTACTACAAGTGGAAGGAAATCGTCACGGTCAGCGGCGGGTCCATGCCGGAGTCCTTTCGCAAGGCCGGCTTGCCCGCGGATATCGGTACGGTAATGGTGGACATGGATTTTGCCTGGTCCGCGCAAAACCGGGACCGGATTCTGCAGCAGTGGCAGGACAAGCTGGAGCGCTAGGCTGTCCGCTGAAAAAATCCCAATTCCGCGCGGCCTTCAGGCGAATGTCTGAAGGCCGTGTTTCGTAGAACATCGATCGGACGAGGTGACGCGATGCCCTTGGATATTCGGAATGTGACCAAGCGATTCGGCGAATTGAAGGCCCTGGACGACGTCTCCATTTCCATCGGGAACGGGTCTTTGGTTTGTTTTCTGGGTCCGTCGGGGTGCGGGAAGACGACATTGCTGCGGGTCATCGCCGGGCTGGAGCCGCACGATTCCGGGGCGCTGTTCCTGGACGGCCGGGACTTGTCCCGGGTTCCGGCCCGGAACCGCAACTTCGGGGTGGTGTTTCAATCCTATTCCCTGTTTCCAAACATGACCATCGCGGCCAACGTGGCCTACGGTCTGGAATGTCGGGGCTGGTCCAAGAAGGATGTTGGACGGAGGGTGGAGGAGATGCTCAGTCTGGTGCATCTCAATGATCAGGCCGGAAAGCATCCTCACCAGCTTTCCGGGGGCCAGCAGCAACGCATCGCTCTGGCTCGGGCCCTGGCGCCGAATCCGGCGGTGCTTCTGCTGGACGAGCCGCTCTCTGCCTTGGACGCCAAGGTCCGCGAGGAGCTGCGCGTGGAAATCCGGGAGCTGCAACAGCGGCTGGGCATCACCACGATCATGGTCACCCACGACCAGGAAGAGGCCCTGACCATGGCCGACAAGGTCGTGGTCATGCAAAGCGGACGGGTGATGCAGGTCGGGACGCCCATGGATCTTTACCGGCGGCCGCGAAACCGGTTCGTGGCCGAGTTCATCGGTCGGATGAACCTCGTCCCGGCGGACCTGGGCCTGCCGGTGCCGGAAAACGGTCGACCGGCCGGGACACGGCCCACCATCGTGGGCATTCGCCCGGAGGACATTCAACTTCTGGCGGAGCAGGACGCCCGGTGTCGCCTGCATGCCGTGGTGGAGCACATCACGCGGCTGGGCAACCTGACCCGGGTGAGCCTGCATCTGCATCACAACGGGAAGGACGCAAGTGTTGGGACCGACGGATCGAACCTTCCCGTGGTGCGCCTCTTGGCCGAGGTTCACGGGGTGGCCGAAGGGCTGGAGGTGGGCATGTCCCGGTGCGTGACCGTGGCCCCTGAGTCCGTGCGCGTGCTGGAGTGGCAATGAATCCCGCCCCGTCCCGGGGCGGGGCCGCGCAGGACTTGCGGGCCGGCGGTCTTGCGCCCAACGTGTCGTTAAACTGGGAACCCCTGCTCAAGGTGCTGGTTGCCGCGGCCATCGCCGTGCCCTTGCTGGTCTTCGTGCTGTATCCCCTGGTGCATATCCTGGGGCGCAGCTTTCAGACCCCGGACGGGCTCGGCCTGGCCAACTACGCGGCGGTGATGGGCTCGCAACGCTTTTTGCGTCTGGTGTCCAACAGCTTCGCGGTGACCACGGTGACCACGGTGATCACCGTGGTTTTGGCCTACGGCTTCGCCTACGCGGTCCAGCGGACCCGAATGCCGCTGCGCAACCTGTTCCGGCTGATCGCCCTGGTGCCCCTGTTCGCTCCGTCCCTGGTCCAGGCCCAGGGTTTGGTCCTGCTGTTGGGCCGCAATGGATTGATCAATCGCACCCTGGGCACGGACTTTTCCATTTACGGCTATTGGGGCATCGTGATTTCCAGCGTGCTTTACGTCTTTCCCTACGCGTTTCTGATCTTTTCCGCGGCCCTGGCCTTGGCGGACAACCGGCTCTACGAATCCTCGCGCATCCTGGGGGCCGGTCCGCTGCGCAACTTCTGGACCGTGACCCTGCCTTCCACCCGCTTCGCCCTGATCGCCTCCTCCTTCGTGGTCTTCACCCTGGTGATCACGGATTTCGGCAATCCCATGGTCGTGGGCGGGGACTACAGCGTTTTGGCCACGGAGGTCTACAACCAGGTTATCGGCCAGGCCAATTTCGAGCTGGGCACGGTCATCGGCATGGTGCTCCTGGCCCCGGTGGCCGTGGCCGTGGCCTTCGAGAAATGGATCAACCGCCGGGGGTACGCCCAGATTTCCGAGGGCTCCCAGCCTTTGGACGTCCGGCCGGATCGACTCCGGGACGCTCTGTTCACCGGGTACGCGGTGCTGATCAGCCTGGCCATCCTGGCCGTGCTGGGCATCGTGATCTTCGCCAGCTTCACTCACCTCTGGCCCTACCGGATGGACTTCTCCCTGCGTCACTACCGGTTCGACGTCCAGGGCGGCATCCAGCCGCTATGGAACAGCATCTCCATCGGGCTGATGGCCGCCGGGGTGGGCGTGCTGGCCACGGGACTGGCGGCCTATGTCACGGAAAAATTTCGCACCGTGCTGGATTCGCCCCTGTATTTCCTGTGCATCGTCCCGGCCGCCGTACCGGGCATGGTCCTGGGGCTGGGCTACATCCTGGCCTTCAACTCCCCGGGCAATCCCATCTATCCCCTCTACGGCACCTTGTTCCTGATAGCGATCTGCAACGTCTATTACTATCACGCCCAGGGCTTTCTGATCGCCTCCACCAGCATGAAGCAGATCAGCCACACCTTTGACGAGGCATCCTCCACCCTGGGGGCGACCTTTGCGCGGACCATGCGCAAGATCACCCTGCCATTGATGTGGCCGACCCTGGTGGGGGTGGCCGTGTTCTTCTTCATGCGCAGCATGGTCACACTCTCCGCGGTGATCTTCCTGGTCACCCCGTCCACCCAGGTGGCCGCGGTCTCTGTGCTGCTCCTGGAAGACCGTGGCGCGATCAACCAGGCCGCGGCTTTTTCCGTGTGCATCATGGCCGTGGTCGTGGCCGCCCTGCTGGTAGCCCGGGCAGTCCTCACTGCTTTCGGATTTCGCCACATCTCGTTGATCCGCTGAAAGTCCGTTGAAATACTCCCAATTGCCGCATCACCGCAAAAGTCCAAACTCTCACGAATCAAGAAATACGCTTCGACCTTGCACTTGAGGTTTTGAACGGACTGCCGATAAAGGATTTTCCGCGGATTGCTAATCCAGAAGCTCCAATAATCCGGTTATGTCCGGCAGGACGATGTCGGCCGAGCAGGCGAGCCGGGCCTTTGCGCTTGCGCCGCTCAGAACCCCGATGCGGGCTCCCAGGTTGGCGGACCGGGCCGATGTCATGTCGTGATCGCTGTCGCCGATCATGGCGACCTGTGCGGGCGGCAGGCTGACGGCGCGACAAAAGGCCAGGGCCATGCCCGGGCCCGGCTTGGCTCCATGACCGCTGTCGTATCCAGCCACGAAATGCAGCATTCCCTCCAGACCGAAGCGGCGAACCGCGGCCCAGGCCGCGTCCTGACCGTCGTTGGTGGCCAGCCCCAGGAACATGCCGCACCGGGTCAACCTGGAGAACAACGCGGGCAGATCCGTAACCGGCACCGCATTGCGCGGCCCTTCCCGGGCGAACAGCAGGTCCAGATGCTGCCGGAGCAGATCCCGGCCCATGACCGCCCCCAAGCCGTGCCAGAGCCCGGCCAGTTCCCCGGAATGTCCGGCGGCGATGATCGAGTCGGCCTGAAAGGTTCCGCTGTCCGTATCGTAGCCGCCGACGGCGAGCAGTCGCGACGCCAAAGCCGGATCACCGCCAGCCGCCATGGCCGCGGCGGCCTGCATGACCGGCCGCCATGAGGCATGGAAGTCGAACAGGGTGCCGTCCTTGTCGAAAAGCAGCCCGCGAATGTTGGAGAGGATGTTTGAATTTGGCAAGGAATGCCTTCCGGATTTGGACGATGGTTCAGAACAACTTGCACATTGTCAGGCTCAGGCAAACGCGCTCATGGCGGGCGTTCGTTCCCGGAGTCCAGTTACTTGCTCGCCCTTACCAGACTTTTTTCAATACACCATTATCGGTCCAGCATCTCCCGGACCTTGGCCAGCAGCTTCTTCATGGTGTGCGGTTTGGGGATAAAGTCGGCGGCTCCAGCCCGCAAGACCACGTGGGCTTGGCCCTTGGAGGAAAAAACGTTGGCAATCAGAACTTTGACCTTGGGGTTAAGGCGGAGCAGTTTTCGTGGACTGCTTCACGGGGGGCTGGTCGGGTGATACGTGAACCAGGAGACCTGTTTACGTTCCAACGTGGAGAAGTGCTGATCCGCGAGGCCATGGATCCGGGTATGTCCTTCGTGGTGCCCCTAGCCGCGGCCATTGTGGAAAGCCGCGGCGGGATGCTGGTCCACGGCGCGATCATCGCCAGGGAATACGGCCTGCCCTGCGTCACGGGAGTTACCGAGGCGACGCGCAGGTTCAAGACCGGGGACATGCTCCTGGTGGACGGCTACAGGGGGATGGTGGTGTTTCACCGGAATGACAAATCTATCGATGAAAAGCCTACTCCGCCCGCAGGGCCTGGATGGGATTCAGGGCCGCGGCCTGGCGGGCCGGGTAGTAGCCGAAGAAGATGCCTACGGCCGCGGAGACGCCGACACCCAGAAGCAGGGCTCCGTGGACCAGCTCGAACCGCCATTCGGAGTAATGGGCGATGCCGTACGACGCACCCACGCCGATAATGATGCCCAGGATTCCGCCCACCAGGGAGAGCAGCACGGACTCGATCAGGAATTGCCACTGGATGTCCCGCTTCTGCGCGCCAAGGGCCCGGCGGATGCCGATCTCCCGGCGGCGTTCGCTGACCGAGACGAGCATGACGTTCATCACGCCCACTCCGCCCACGACCAGGGAGATGCTGCCAATGGCCCCCAAAAGCAGGGTGAACATCCGGGACTGGCGCTCCATGTGCTCGATGATCTGTTCCGGGCTGGTCACCCGAATCTGTTTGGGCCGGGGCTGTTCGGCAAAGTGGGCACGGGCTTCGGCCGTGGCTTGGCTGGCGGTAACCCCCGGCTCCAGCCTGGCCATGATCGTACGGATGGTGTTTTGCGGCGAGACGCGCAGGACCGTTGTGATGGGCAGCATCAACCCTTCGCTGGCCTCGTAGGGTCGCATGGCGCCCATGGCCGCGGGACGCAGAATTCCGGCCACGGTCAGTTTGCGGTTGTCGAAATAGACGTGCTCCCCGATACCCAGGATCATGCCCTGCCCCTGCAACCGGTTGGCCAGATTGCCGCCGAGCACGGCATGGGACATGAGCACGTCCAGGTCCGAGATGAACCGGCCTTGATCCTTCTCCAGCTTGTTCATGTCGAAAAAGGATTCGGTCACGCCCAGAAGCGGGATGGAAACCCGCTGGCCCTCGCGACGCAGCTCGCCAAAGGCCGAGACGTACGGGGCCACGGAGCGGATCGTGTCCAACCGCTCCGGCAAGGCCAGGGCTTCCTCCAGGCTGAATCCGGTCGGGGCGCTGCTCCGATCTCCCCGGCCCTGCTCAATCTGGATGGAGATGATGTCCGTGCCCATTTCCATGAACTGGCGCAGGGTTTCGCGCTGGGCCAGGGCTCCGGTGGAGACCAGGGCGATCACCGAGCCGATGCCGATGACGATGCCCAGCAGGGCCAGGATGGAGCGCTGCTTGGCGGCGATCAGGGATCGGGAGGCTTCCCGGAGGTTGGCCTTGAGCATCATGGCGTGGTCCTCGCCTGAGCCCCGTCCGCGATCACCCCGTCCTTCATCCGGACCACCCGTCGGCACTGGGCCGCGATGAGCGGGTCGTGGGTGATCAGGATGGTGGTAATTCTCTGGGTGGCGTTGAGTTCCAGAAACAGGTTCATGATGTCCTGGCCCACCTGGGTGTCCAGGGCCCCGGTGGGTTCGTCGGCCAGGATGATGGACGGCGAACCGGCCAGGGCACGGGCAATGGCTACCCGTTGCTGCTGCCCCCCGGACAGCTCAGTGGGCTTGTGACCGGCCCGCTCGGCCATGCCCACTCGCTCCAGCATTTCCCGGGCAATCCGTCGCTGTTCCCGCTCAGCCATGCCCCGGTAGATCAAGGGCAGGCAGACATTTTCCAAGGCCGTGAGTCGGCCCAGCAGATTGAACTGCTGAAAGACGAAGCCGATCTTCTGGTTGCGGATGGTCGACAGCTCTCGGTCTGACAGGGAAGAGGTTTCCCGGCCCTCCATCAGATAGCGGCCCGAAGTCGGCTGATCCAGAAAGCCGATCACGTTCATCAGGGTGGACTTGCCGCAACCGGACGTGCCCATGATGGACACCAGTTCCCCGGCCCCCACCTCCAGATCCACCCCCTTGAGCACCTCAACTTGCACCGGCCCCAGGGTAAAGGACTTGCGAATGTTTTCCAGCTTGAACAGGGACATGGTTACCAATCCACCAATCGATCTTCCACTTGCAGCCCGGAGAGAATTTCCACCGCGCTCAACGTGGTCATTCCGGTTTGGACTTCGCGTTCCTCGATCTGGTCGTTGTCCAGGAGCACCCGGACCAGGGTCTGACCGCGCTGGGTGCGGACGAGGCGCAGAGGGAGGAGCAGAGCGGCGGGGTTGTCGTGGACCAGGACCTCCAGGTCCGCGCTCATGCCCACGCGGATCACCTCTTCAGCCTCCGGATTCAGTTCCGGGATGGTGATCTGGACGTCGAAGGTCGGGGCTTGGTGTCCGCTGCCCCCGGTGGCCTGGGCTGAGATATGGGCCACCAGGCCGGACAGGGTCAGGCCGGGAAAGGCGTCGCCCCTGGCCGTGACCTTCTGGCCTACGGCGAGCTTGCCGATGTCCACCTCGTCCACCTTGGTCAGCACCCGCAGCCCGCTCAGGTCGCCCAGGGCCAGCAGGGCGGTTCCGGTCGTGACCCGCGCGCCCCGGTCCAGGGAGGTTTTCTTGTCCTCCTCCACCGTGGGCCGGACCACCACGCCGGACGCCGGAGCCAGTACCCGGGCCTGGGCCATCTGATTTTCCAGCTCCGTAAGCCGCAGCTCGGCGTTGTCCAATTCCATGCGGGCGATCATCACGTTGTCCGGGTTGCCCTTGTCCCGGGTGGAGGCCAGGTCTTCCCGGCTGGCGATCAGATCCGTGGTCGAGGACTGGACCTGCTGTTTGGCGGTGTCCAACTCATTGGCCGGGATAAGCCCGCGGGAATAGAGCAGCTCACTTTCCTCCAGCTTGCGGCGGTCGGTCTCCAGCTTGTTCTCGGCCCGCTCCACGCTGCGCCGGGCCCGGGCCATTTCCTGGCCGTTGTCCCAGTCCCGCAGCTCGGCAAACTTTTGCGCGGCCTTGATCCGGCCCCCCCGGGCCTCGCGCAGCTTGACCTCCAACTCGGATACGTCCAGCACCAGCAACAGGTCGCCCTGGCGCACCCGTTGGCCGAAAATAAAATGGTTTTCCAGAATCCGGGCGTCAAAGGGCGCGGAGACCACGATCTCCTCCACGGGCTGGAGCCGACCGGACAGGGAAATCGTGGCCGTCAGAGGTTGGGTGCGCACCGTATGGATCTGGGGGGGCGGAGCATCGGAGACCGGCGCCGGGGCGGTCAGTCCGGATAGGGACTTGAGCGGGGTGAAACCCTGAAAGTAAACGACTCCCAGGCTGACGAAAAAAAGGATCACGCCCAGAGTAGCCAGAATGCGCACTACTTGGGCCCGCTTCAGTGTCTGGGTCAGGCGGGCGTTGGACTCTTCCAGGTCGGTGTAGGCCCTGGCGAGCTTGCGACTGTTTTCCCGCTCCTGCTCCTGCAGGGTCTTCAGGGCCGTGATGTCCGAAAAAACCAGAATTACGCCGCGGGCTTGGTCGTCCTCTTCGCCGCGCAGATAGGAGGAGGTCAAGGAGAGAGTCGCCCGTGCTCCTCCGGGGCGGATGAAGTCCACGGTTTCCTGGCGGCCCACGGCCTTTTCGAAAACCGCGTCCAGCACCACCTGGTTGAACTCGTCGTTGGCCTCGTCCATGCTCAGAAAGACCTCGGCAAAGGTCCTTCCGCGCACCCGGCTTCGATCCAGGTTCAGGATATCCGCGGCAGCCGGGTTGAACAGGGTTATCCGGCCTTGTAAATCCAGGGCCATCACCCCGTCGCGCATGTTTTCCAGAATATTTTGATGCAAATGGTCCGCGGGGTTCATGACGGATCCTTTTCAGTTTAGCGGTCCAGCAACCAGACGTTGCGTCCGAGGTACTGTTCTTCAAGATCGGCGCGCTCCGGGACAAAGGCGATGTCCCAGGTGTCCAGGGTCGTGGCCAGGAGGGCGTCCAGTTCGGTCAGGGAATTCTGGTAGTTGATGATGGAGTCGTTGAAGCTGTTGCGGGCGTTGCGCAGCCGGTCCTGCTCGGTGATGAAGTTGGTGTTGGACATCTGGCCCAATTGGTATTTCAGTTCGCTGAAGTGATAGGTCTGTTCGGACAGATCATAGGTGCGCCTGGCCAACTCGACCTGCTTCAGGCTGGATATCACGGCCAGCACCCGCTGGCGCACGGATTTTTCCAGGTTCTCACGGGCCGTGATCAGGGCCATTTCCGCCCGGCGCAGGGCGATGCGCGCCGAAAGCAAGGGCTGCTCCCGGTCGTACTTGGGATCGCCGAATATGGGCAAGGGGATTTTCAGGGACACGCCGACCCGCCATTCATCCTCGCGGGAGCTCGGATCCGGGTGTCGATGGCGCCAGCCGTCGGAGTAGGCCCCTTCCAGATCCAGATCCCAGCGCCGCTGATTCAGGACGTCGTCCAGGTTCATCCGAGCCAGTTCCAGGGCGTTTTTGGCGGCCAGGTAGCTCTGGTTGCGTTCCAGGGCCAGCTCAAGACATTCCTCGTAAACCGGGGTTATGGTTCGCAGCTCGATGGGCTCGGTCAGGGCGATGGCCGAGCCGCTGTCCAGTTCCAGGCGGCGGACCAGATTCAACTGGGCATTGTCCAGCTCCTGCCGCGCGTTTTCCAGGTCCAGTTCCTTCTGGGCCAGGTCTGCCTCGGCCTGCAAGCTCTCGCTGGCCGCTCGCCGACCAGCGGCAATGAGGACTCTGGTATCCTCCAGATGCTTGCGGGCCTTGCCCAGAGAATCCTCGGCAAGTTCCAAGCGCTGCTTGGCTCGCATCATGGCCCGGTAATCCGAGATCACCCCGTTGATGGTGCCGATGAGCGTGTCCCGCAGGGCGCGGACGTTGTCTTCTTCCTGCATCGCGGCCCGGACCAGGGATGCGGTGTTGTACCGGGTTCCGCCGCCCTTGAGCAGGGGCTGTCGAAACCCCACGGCCCAGCCGGTCAAGCCGCTCTCCCGACTGCTGCGCCCATCGCTGTGAGTTCGGATTCCGGTGATGGTGTTGTCCCAGGCAAAAGACAGTTCCGCCCCGGTGGGTACCTTCTGGGTCACGCTGGTGATGATCCCGGCGTTCACGGTCTCGGTCCGCGACCGTTCCGCTTCCGGGCCGTCCGCGACGAATTTGGTGGAGGAGCCGGCGACCGAGGCATCGGTCCTGGGTGATATTTCCAGATTTGGCCAGAACTTGGACATGTCTTTTCCTAAGGAAAATTTTTGAAGCACCCGGCCCAGGTAGGCGCTCTCAATCTCCCGGTTCTGGCGCAGGGCCAGATGGATGGCCTCGGTCAGATTCAGTTCCAGAACTTCGGGCAAGCCGAGCTGAGCAGGCGACGGCAGGACGTATTGCGTGGCCCCGGAGAGATTGCCCGTCTCGTCTTGAATCTCGCCTTGCGAACCAGTTGCGGCCTGAAGCTGGGACCGCAACAAGTGCAAACCCGGATTCCGTTCCGCATCCCGTGTCAAATCCCGGGCCTTGGCCGACGAGGGCCAGAGTGCAAGGAACAGCAAGAGTGGCAGAAGCGCCCAATTCGCTCGACGAGAAAAATCTGGCATGCACGAACCTGTTTCAGTCCAACTTCCTTAGCGGAGCCGTTGATATGGGGTGAAGCGGTCTGCTTACCTGCACGCGCCGATGGAGTCCAGAGCACACACCCTGCCATCCGTCCAGATGGCCTGGGACAGGTTCGCGCCGCGTAGATTGACATTGCCTAGGTCCGCGTCACGGAGATCCGCGCGGCGAAGGTCGGCGTCTTCCAGGTCAGCGCCGTAAAAGTTGGCTCGGCGCAATATGGCCAAGCCCAGCCTGGCCCGACGTAGATCAGCATTCTCGAGAACGGCCGAGATCAGCCAGGCTTCGCCCAGATTGGCCTCGCGCAGGTTGGCCCCGACCAGCATGGCTCTGTTCAGGCTTGCCGTGCGCAAGTCGGCTAGCCGCAAGCCGGCGTCGTTCAAAATCGCATCATTCAGACTCGCCCCGCGCAGATCGGCCTGGTTCAGTTTCGCGCCTTCCAGGTTGGCCTCCATCAACCTGGCCCCGCGCATATCGGCCCCGTCAATGTTGGCCCCGCGCAAATCCGCCCGGATCAGGTTAATCTGAAGCAGCGAGGCGGAAAGCAGGACAACGTCGGGCAGCTCGTAACC
Organism: Desulfonatronum sp. SC1; assembly: GCF_003046795.1. Lineage (NCBI taxonomy): Bacteria > Pseudomonadati > Thermodesulfobacteriota > Desulfovibrionia > Desulfovibrionales > Desulfonatronaceae > Desulfonatronum > Desulfonatronum sp. SC1. Next base: position 120,492 of record NZ_PZKN01000003.1, read on the forward strand.
CTCCAGCTCGGCATGGTCCAGGTTGCACTGCTCGCATTGTCCGGTCTCCATCAGCCTCTCGAGATGTCGTACATCAAAAGCCCATCCAAGCCCGACCGAATACAGACCCAGCAACAGCCCCAGGCTGGCGGCCAGCAAAATTGCCCGTGCTCTTCCCATGACATTTCTCCTTCTCATGGATCAATTCAGAATCCCGACCACTGCTCCGGTCATCAGGGTGGCCAGCACTCCGGTGAGGATCGAACGCGGCCCAAGGGCAGTGATTTCGCGGCTGCGTTCCGGAGCGATGCTGATCAGCCCGCCGATCAGGATGCCCAGGCTGCCGATGTTCGCGAAGCCGCACAGGGCGTAGGTCATGATCAGGGTGCTTCGTGGGGAGAGCGTTCCTTCGGGCAGCGCGGCCATCTCCAGGTAGGCCAGCAGTTCGTTGAGAACCACCTTCACGCCCATCAGGCCGCCGGCGGCGTGGGCCTCGCTCCAAGGGATTCCGGCCAGCCAGACCAGAGGCATCATCACGTACCCCAGAAGCCCTTGAAGGGTTATTGGCTCTCCTCCCAAATCGGGCAGCAGCCCCAACGCGGCGTTGACCATGCTGACCAGGGCCACCAGAACCACCAGCAGGGCCACGACGTTCAGGTATATGTGCAGGCCGAACCCCGTGCCCTTGACCACGGCGTCCATGGAAGAAACGGTTTCCACCGGGGGAACGACTTCCCCCATGGTCGGCGATTCGGTTTCCGGAATCAGAATTCCGGCCACCAGGATCGCGGCCGGGGCGCTGATCAGGGACGCCGTCATGATGTGCCCCAACGCGCCCGGCACAGCGCCTCCGATGATTCCGGCATAGAGCACCAGCACGGTCCCGGCGACGGTGGCCATGCCGCAGGTCATCAGGGCGAAGAGTTCGCTGCGTGTCAGGGAGGCGACATAGGGCCGGATGAACAACGGAGATTCCACCATGCCCGCGAAGACGTTGGCCGCCGCCCCCACTCCTAGTGCCCCGCCAATGCCCAGGATTCGCCGTAGCACGGCGGAAAAACCCTGGACCAGAACCGGGATGATCTTCCAGTGGTAGAGTAGGGCGGTCAGAGCCCCGGTGACGATGATTACGGGCAGAGCCCGGAAGGCGAAGATGTACGCCGCCCCGCTGTAAGGTTCCTCAAAAGGCAAGAGGCCGCCACCGAGATAGCCGAAGACAAAGGTGGTTCCGGCCCGGGTGCCGCTTTCCAGAGCTTCGGCGGCCTTGTTCAGGAGCAGGAAGAAATCGGTAAAAATGGGTAATTTAAGGAGAACCAGGGCCAGACCCAGTTGCAGGCCGATCCCGGCAAGGATCAAACGAGGCCGAACGGCCCTCCGGTTTTCCGACAAGGCCCAGGCAAGCAGGACGAAAGCCCAAAGGCCGAATGCGCTTTGCACGGAGAGCAGGGACATCGTTGGCTCCTGGTTTATCAAATTTTCATCCGGAAACGGCCCATTTCCCTTTTGGCTGCGTCAGTCTTCACAATTATTTCGTCAACGTATTGATATACGCCTCCTCATATTCGTTTGACTTCCTTGCAAAAAGAAAAAATGCTCGTTTCCGAATTGAAAGTCGGCAGTTTCAGCATCCGGAAAACAAAATAGTTTCCGGATGGAAACTAACTAGGGGGAGAGAAGCTCCTCATCAAGCCCTTATCACCAAAACGTGAGTGGCTTCAATACGTGATTTCGACGGTTCCCGACGACCCACACTATTAAAGAGTTTAATCGCGCCACTCGATTATTTAGAAAAGCATTGCCATCTGCTTCTCATCCGGTTATTGTTTGGGCACTCTAAAAAAAATGAGCAAGGAGGGACCGACATGAGCATCACTGGTATTGAAACGGCATGGCAATCCCCAGGCATGCAAAGCAGATCGAATTTCGGCGCGGCGGTGGTGGAAAAAACCATGGACACCCTGAACAACGCCTCCGGCTCTTCTTTTGCTCCGGTCGATAAACAGACCTTCGGAGCCGCCGTGGTGAACAAGACCTTTGAATACATGAACACTAACCCAACAAGCTCCAAGGGCGGATTTGGCGACATGAGCCAAACGTACGACTTCGCCAAGAATGTCCTTGGCGCATATGCCACCGGCAAGGGCGCAATTACCAACATTATCACCTAAGTCGCCTCCCAACCCCCTCCTGATGCCATGCGGACGGCCCCTCCCGCACCATGCCGTTCGCATGGCTTCATGTTTTCCTTCTCCTGGCAATTCCGCCCTCTCTCATTCCCTTTTTTCCGTACCCAAGGCCCGTGTACGCCGCCCTTGAACCGACGTTAGCCCTTGCCGGACTCCTGGGGGTCATGGTTTTCGCCATTGGCCAAACGGTCGCCCGACTACGGCCCGATCTCCACAGCATTCCCTCACTAACAACGCATGCCGCGTTGTTTCTCGGCTTGGCAATCTGGACCGTCCTGTTCCTGCTTCGGCATGACGTGGTGACCGTGGTCGGACTGATGCTGGCCATGGCCCTGCTCCATCGCCGCAACCGCGCCCTTGCCGGTCGGGAGACGGAGTAAGGCCGTGAGCAGGGCTTTTCGTCCAGTCACGAAAGCTGAACAGACGAGACGGCTCACTCTACGGACACTTCGTCCAAATCCGCGACCACCACGTCCGCGCCGTTGGCCAGCAGGGCTTCCCGATTGCCGCCCCGGTCCACCCCGATCACTAGGCCGAAATTGCCGGCTCTTCCGGCCTGGACCCCGGAAACGGCGTCTTCCACCACCACGGCCCGGCTCGGATCGACGCCCAGTTCCCGAGCCGCGCTCAGAAAAATGTCCGGCGCGGGCTTACCGTCGATGCCCAGCTCCAAGGAATCCACGCCGTCCACCTTTGCTTCGAACAGTTCGAGCGCTTCCGCGGAACGGAGAATCGTCTCCGCGTTCTTACTGGAGGAGATGATCGCGGTCTTGAGTCCGCCCTCGTGTAGCTTGTGAATCAACTCCACCGTGCCGGGATACGCAACGGCCCCTTCCTCTTCCAGCAGTTTGCCGAACAGCCTGTTTTTCCAGTTACCCAAGGCGTGAACGCTACCCGTGCCTGGTTCGTCCTCCAGAGAGCCTTCGGGCAGAGATATGTTTCTGGAAGCCAAAAAGCCGCGCACTCCGTCAAAGCGGGGCTTGCCGTCCACGTAATCCAGGTAGTCCCGGCCAAGATCAAACGGTTCCTGGGGGATCCCGCTCTTCCGGGCGTGTTCTTCCAGAAACCGGTCGAACATCTCCTTCCAGGCCTTGCCGTGCAGGCCGGCGGTGTCCGTGACCACGCCGTCCATGTCGAAAATCACGGCGTCAAATCGGTCTCTGGTCAAAGTCGGGAGATTGGTGGGGTTGGTCATGGAAACCTCCTGGGGACAAAGGGTAAAAAAAAACATCCGCGCCGGTTTGACAGCCAATTACGGAACTGGCACAGGGCATCACGGCACTCAGCGGACCATCAACACGACTGTCGAATCGTTGGACATATCAATCTGAAAGCGTAAGGGAAAAAACATGTTGCGCGGCGTGGACCGGCTGGCCACCGGGGCGTTGTTCGCGGCCACGGTGCTCTGGGCCGGATCTTTCATCGCCATGAAGCTGGCCATCGGGGTTTACGGGCCGATGTTCGTTGTTTTTGCCCGGATGGTTCTGGCCAGCGGCGGCCTGCTGCTTCTGGTGAGGCGCTTCAAATCCGAGCGGTACCAGCGCGGAGACTGGAAACTCCTGCTGTTCATGGCCCTGTGCGAACCCTGCCTCTATTTTGTCTGCGAAGGCATGGCCCTGACCTACACCAGCGCCTCCCAGGCCGGGATGGTCGTGGCCATGCTCCCGCTGATGGTGGCCATGGCGGCCTGGGTCGTGCTCAAAGAACGACTGCGGCCCCGGACATGGTTTGGCTTCCTTCTGGCCATCCTTGGGGTGATCTGGCTGACACTGCTCTCGGAGAGCACGGAGCACGCCCCCAATCCCTTGCTGGGCAATTTCCTGGAGTTTCTAGCCATGTGCTGCGCCACGGGGAGCATGATCGCCCTGAAAAAGCTCTGCGTCCGCTACAGCCCGCTTTTCTTGACCGCGGTCCAGGCCTTCGTGGGCTGCGTCTTTTTTCTGCCGATCATTTTTTTGCCCGGTACGCCCCTGCCGGACGCCTTCCACCTGGGAGCCGTGCTTTCCATCCTGTACCTGGGCATCGGCGTGACCATCGTGGCCTATTGGTTCTACAACTTCGGCATCAGTCGCCTTCCGGCGGGCCAGGCCGCGATATTCGTGAACCTGATCCCGGTGATCACTCTGTTTCTGGGCTGGTTGATCCTTGGTGAACGGCTCTTGCCCATGCAGTACGCGGCGGCGTTACTGGTTCTGGCCGGGGTCTTTCTCAGCCAGGGCAACCAAGTCCCGAGTCGCCCCGCGGAGTTGACCGTACGGCATACGCCGAAAAGCTGATCCTGCCTCGCAGAGTACTGAAAAAGGACCTTGCCCGGCAGTTCGCTCAAAATCACCGAACTGCTCAGCGCACTCCGAGCAGCATCCGCAACACTCCGAACCCGAACAGCGTCACCGCCACAGTCCTTCCGTAATCCACATCCAATTGCAACACGAAAAACGCGGCGATGATGCACAGGAAACCGCTTACCAGCGGACGCAGGAGTCCCCGCAACCGCTCGTTGATCTGGTCCACGGTATGCCGGGAGATCTTGACTTGCAGCTTCTGTTCGCTGAGGTCCGTGATGATCGTTTTGATCCGCTTGAAGGTCATGGGCAGGGTGCTGATCTCCCGGCGGACCTGGCTGACCAGCCCCTTGTCGAACCCCAGGGCCTTGGGCAGCTTCTCCCGGAGCACGGGCAGAATGTCCTTCACCCCGTTGAAGTTCTCCACGTAATTGGTGCCCAGCCCCTCGATCAGCGTACTGGCCCGGAGCACGTAGACCACCTCCTGGGGCATCTTGAAGGGCGTCTCCTTCATGGAAAAGAGCACGTCCAGGGCCAGGGTCTGCATGCTGGCCGCGTCCAGGTCGATGTTCCCGAAAATGTCGAACATTCGTTCCGCGAACTCCAGCATTTCCTCCGGCGGGGCCGATGGCGTGATCACGCCCAGGCGTTCGCAGGCCGCGATGAACATCTCGAAGTCCCGGGCCGAGGCCGCCTCCACCATTTCGATCATGGCCATCTTGGAGGAATTGGACAGGCGCTTGACCATCCCGAAGTCCAGCAGCACCAGGGTTCCGTCCTCGCGCACGAACAGGTTGCCCGGATGCGGGTCCGCGTGGAACAGGCCCTTGACCAGCATCTGCTCGGTGTAAAAGTCCACCAGGGTGTCCATGATCCGCTGAAACGGGATGCGCAGCCGCTCCAGGGCCGCGGCGTCGTCCACCCGCACCCCGTGCTCGAAGCTCATCACCAGGACGTCCTCATTGCTGTATTGGTTGTAATAACTGGGAAAATGGACGTCGTCACGGGTGTACATCTCCCGGAACTTGCGCAGATTGTCCCGCTCGATGTTCATGTCCACTTCCTTGAGGATCATGGCCGAGAATTCGGTCAGGACGGCTTCCAGGGAATTGCGGGTGTAGACGCTGAAAAAAGGCCGGAACAGGCCCAGGAAGAATTCCAGAATCCGGATGTCCACCCGGACCTTGCGCTCGATGTCCAGCCGCCGGATCTTCACCGCCACTTCGGTGCCGTCCGACAGTTGGGCCCAGTGGACCTGACCGATGGAGGCGCTGGCCATGGGCTCGGGTTCGAACCGGGCAAAAGGCGGGGAGTCGCCGAAGGCCCGGCGGTACATCACGTCCAGATCGGCCTGAGTCATGGGCGCGACCTCGTCGTGGATGGTGCGCAACTCCACCAGATACTCTTCGGCAAAAAAATCCGCCCGCGTGGCCAGGACCTGGGCCAGCTTGATGAAGCTGACGCCCAGATCCAGGACGGTCTTTTTCAAGGCCGCCGGCCCCAGGGGCGGAATGAAGAGAATGTGGGGACGCTTCAGGACCGTGGCGAAAATGGTCGCCAGAAACCGAAACGCGCTCCAGATTCGTCGCGGCGCGTAATAGCTACGCATTCCGTTTCATCAACAAGGCCTTGATCTCCGCAATATCCTCCTTGGTGGCCAGCCCCAGCTCCCGGGCCGCCTCGGCTACCTTTTCCTTGATCCTGGCATCCAGGGCGTCCGTTTCCAGCTTGGCCCGCTGCTGGGCCTCCTCCACAAAGCGGTTCAGTTCGTCCTTGCTGATGGTTCCCAACTGTTCCAAGTCCTTGAGTTGGGCCTCGATCTTTTCCTTGGCCATGAAGGCTGCTCCCAAACCGATATGCAGCAGGTCCGTGGGTTTCATGCGTTGGTCTCCTTTGGAATGATGGGTTCGAGGGTTCAAAGTTCAGGGGTAGTCAAGGCCCATGGGCAGGTCAAGCCAGGCGCCTGATCTCCGCGCTGGTTCTCCGCGCTCCTTTTTGTTTGTGTAGAGTAGAGCGGTTGAGAACACATATCTGAAAAAGAAAAAGGGTTGCAAACATTCATGCTTGCAACCCTTTGATTTTTATTGGCGTCCCCAGCGGGGTTTGAACCCGCGTTATCGGCGTGAGAGGCCGACGTCCTAGGCCACTAGACGATGGGGACGTGTTTGGTGGGTCGTGAAGGACTCGAACCTTCGACTCTCTGCTTAAAAGGCAGATACTCTACCGACTGAGTTAACGACCCCGAAAACGGTGATGTCTATGCACATTCGAGTGCCCTGTCAAGAAATTCAGCTCGTCAGGATATTGGTGACAGGGTATGTCTGAATGAAGATATTTTCATCGTCATTGCCGAGAATGGCTATCCGGATGGCAAAAATCGTGTCCAGGTCCAGGCCGGAAGGAACCTTCAATATAGAATTGACGCGTCGGAACCGTTGGATTTCAAAGCTTAATTCGCTTGCTTCTCCCTGAGCTTCAAAAACGGAGGCTTCCTGGGTGATGAAATAGACCTTGATTTCCCCGGACAAGGTTCCCTCGGCGAGGTTGTTCAGCTCGAAAGTGATGCGCAGATCCTCCCCGGCTGTTTTGAGCTGCAAATTGGCCACTCCGGCCATTTGCAGATCCATGGCCACGAAGAGGTCCTGGAGGTTGATGACCTGGGGCAGGCTTTGGCGTTCCTTGGTCACCGTGTTGAACAGGGAATGAATTTCCTCCGGATCACTGGTTTTAAGGATTTCCTGAATATTCTGAAGCCGTTCCAGCTGGATGGACTGGTCGGACAACTGGGCTCGCAGATCCTTGTTGGCGTTCACCAGTTCAAGGTGCTGCCCCCAGTAGACGACCCCGGCGTAAGAGCCGCCCACGGCCGCGAGAATCAGGACGATTTGCAGGTAGAGAAAAAACCTGAACCACGCCACGCGCAGCCGATACCGGCGAACCCGGGTGTCGTCGCGCATTATGATCAGATTGAGCTTGTCGTCCTTGCCCACGCGAAACCTCGTCGGTGTTGGGTGTCCTTGCCTCTACGTCGTCGGTGCAAAAGGATCGATCATCAGTCGCTTTCCACCCACATCATGGAGAAGCCACCGGCTGGACCGGTGAAAAGCAGCTCGATGGGGGCGTCCGTTTTTGGGAATCGGAGTTTGTAGTACCGTTGCCAGGGGTGATGGTACGGATAGAAAGCCTGAAGCTGGGACGGGTGGACGTCCAGGTGGCGGATTTCCAGGGGCTGGGTGGTTTGATCCGGAGATTGGCGCAATAGCACCCGCCACTGGGTCAGGCGATGGGTCAGGCGGGCGTCGTCCGAATAGGTGCTGGCCACGGCTACGATGAAGTCCGTGTATTCGTCCGCCGCTTGCAGCTGGTCGGCCAGCATTTTTCGGGTCTCATCCGCCGTCAGTTCGAAAACCTCCGAATACCGCCCAACATAGGCTTTCCGCCACGTCGCGGATTCGAGCAGGGCCACGACACGGGTTTCCGTCTCCAGACCGTCCCGGACCACGCCGGAACGGCTCCAGGATTTGGTCAACTGGAAATAGGCGTCATGCAGGTCGGGCCAGAGCAACTCCCCCACCGAACGCCCCTGGCATCCGGGCAGCGAAATGGCAACGCCAAGCAATAGAATCAGGATGAACCAATTATGCGTCGGCCTCATGCAGCAACTGGCTCCTTGTGTAAAGGGCGGTGAAAGGAATGTCGGCCTCGGCAAGGGCTTCGGCGGCGCCCTCTTCGCGGTCCAGAATGCAGCAGACTCGATGCACGATGAACCCGGCGTCGGTCAGCCGCCGACAGGCCTTGAGCGCACTGCCCCCGGTGGTGGCAACGTCCTCCAACACGGACACCCGGTCGCCGAGCTGAAAATTGGCCATGCCTTCCAGGTAGCTGGCCGTGCCGTGCCCCTTGGCTTCCTTGCGCACGATCATGGCCGGCCAAAAAAGCCCTTCGGCCCGGGCAACCAGGGAAGTGGCGGTGACCAGCGGATCCGCGCCCAGGGTCATCCCGGCGACCCCGTGAATGGATTCCGTTTGCAGCATCTGGACGAAAAGGCTGCCGATCAGGAAGGCCCCTTCCGGGTGCAAGGCCGTTTGCTTGCAGTCGAAGTAATAGTTGCTGCGCTTGCCGGACGTCAGGACGACGTCCTTTTCCAGATAGGATTTGGCCATCAGCAGCGCGGCCAGTTGTTTGCGCCAGTGATTCACGGTTTTCTCCTAATCAAAGACACGATCATAAATAATGTCTACATGCCGAAAAAAATAGTTCAGGTCAAAGAGGTCGTCCAATGTTTCCCGGGAAAGCCGGGCCGTGATTCCTTCGCTGGCCCGGACCAGGTCCTCGAAGGGCGTTTTTTCCTTCCAAGCCCGCATGGCCAGGCCCTGAACCAGTTCGTAAGCCTCCTGGCGCTGCAACCCTTTTTCCACCAACGCCAAAAGGATGCGCTGGGAAAAGAAAAGGCCTTGGGAAGCCCCCAGATTCCGGGCGACATTGTCTTCATGCACCTGGATTCCGGAGAGCAGCCCGGTGAGCCGGTGCAGCATGTAGTCCATGAGGATGGTGGAATCCGGCATGATCACCCGCTCCACCGAGGAATGGCTGATGTCCCGCTCGTGCCAGAGGGCCATGTTCTCCAGGGCTGCCTGGGCGTTACCCCTCAGCAGCCGGGCCAGACCAGTCAGGTTTTCCGCGGAAATGGGGTTCTTTTTGTGCGGCATGGCCGACGAGCCCTTCTGGCCCTTGCCAAAGCCTTCTTCCAGTTCCCGGACCTCGGTGCGCTGCAAGTGCCGCAGTTCCACGCATAACCGCTCTATGCCGCCGGCAATAATGGCCAGGGTGGTGAAATACTGGGCGTGGCGGTCGCGCTGGATGATCTGCGTGGAAATGGGGTCCACGTTCAGCCCCAGCCGTTGGCACGCCAGGGCTTCCAGGCGCGGCTCCAGATGGGCGTAGGTGCCCACGGCCCCGGAAATCTTGCCGAAGCGGATGTTTTCCACGGCGTCGTTCCACCGCCTGCGATGGCGGTCGAATTCGGCGTAAAATCCAGCGAACTTCAACCCCAGGGTGATGGGTTCGGCGTGAATGCCGTGGGTGCGGCCCATGGCCGGGAGCAGTTTGTACTGTTTTGCGGCCTCGCGCAGGACTTCCAGGAGCCGGTCCAGACCGGCGGTGATAATCCGCCCGGCCCGCACCAGAAGCAGGGCGTTGGCCGTGTCCACGATGTCCGACGAGGTGCATCCCAGATGGATATACCTGGCCGAAAGCCCGGTCTTCTCCTCCACCGCGGTGAGGAAAGCGATCACGTCGTGCCGGGTACGCTCCTCGATCTCCAGGATACGTTCCAGGTCGAAACCGGCGCGCTCCCGGATGTTGCGCATGTCCTCATCCGGAATGTGGCCGAGTTCATGCCAGCCTTCGCAAACGGCCAGTTCAACCTCCAGCCAGGCCTGGAAGCGTGCCTCCAGGGTCCAGAGCCGCCCCATTTCCGGGCGGGTGTAGCGCTCGATCATGTTCCGTCCTTTGTCGCAAAAAAAGGCAACCTCTTCAGGCTGCCTTTTCACTCAAATTTAGTCGGCGGCGGAAGTGGTGGAGCCGGACGTCGAGGGCGCGGGCTCCGCAGGTTTGGCCGCGGCTTCCTTGGCCGGGGCATCCTTCTTGGTTTCCGTGCTCTCCGTCTTGTTGCCGTTGCCTCCGGAAGACGCCGCGTTCTTACAGTAATCCGTGACATACCAGCCCGAGCCCTTCAGAACGAAGGATGTGTTGGAAATCAGGCGTTGGGATCGGCCGCCACAGACAGGGCAGGATTTGTCCTGATCGCTGTAATCCTTTTGCCACTGCTCGAAGATTTGCTGACACTCCTGGCAGCGATACTCATAAATGGGCATAACTTCCGCTCTCCTTAGATGAAATGAAAATGTTGACGGCCGGAGGCTATTTTGTCTCCTTGGCCTCACGGATGCGCTGCTTGAGGCGCTTTTCACGTCGCTGACGGCGACGATCCAGTTCTTTTTTCCGTTCGATTTTTTTATGGCGTCCCATGATTCCTCCCGGGGGGTTGAAATTTAGTTCGGGGCATCCCACTGTCAATGGTGGGAGACGACATCGTTTCGAAGTAACAACAGATTATTATATGCTCAATATTCGTCGTTGTCCATTTCCCGGAATGACCGAATCAGGGCAAACATATTCTCGATCCTCACGCGCTACCCGAATCGAAATCGAAATCGTGATCGAACGACATATCAAAAAAGATGACGTAATCACGAGGCGATGTACAGAATTTTCCGATTCCGATTTCGACCACGATTTCGATTTCAATTTCGATAACGATCTCGTGATGGGAAATCCCACCACGTCAAATCTCCCGTACGACATAGCTTCGCGTTCCGATGCCCAAGCTTTCAGCGTACGCCAATCCATAGTCCTCCGGAACATGGGGGTGCATGGCCCGGAACTTGTCCTCGCCGGGTTGGATGTCCGACGGAAGGTGGCTGGGGTGCAGAGGGGGTGCCGCGTTGACCATGTCCAGGCAGGCCTGGTCCAGGGCTACCGGGTCACGGGAAACCAGAACTCCGATGTCCGGGCACACGGGCTTGTCGCTGTATCCGGCGCAGTCGCACTGGGGCGTGACCTGGGTCACGAAGCTCACGTGGACGCAGGCCGGAGAGGGACGTTGGGGCTTCTCCATAGCCCGGAGCACCGCCGCTGCATACTCCATCATCCGTTCCACGAACGTCGTCACGTCGGTCTTCCAGTCCACGGCCAAACATTTTTCCCGGCAGACATGCAGGCAGGCTCCACAGCCGACGCACAGCTCCGGGTTCAGCTCGACCTTGCCTTCGTGCCATTTGGGACGAAGGCACAGCGCACCAGATGCGCAAACCTCCACGCACACTCCGCAGCCTTTGCATTTGTCCGTGTGGACCATGGGGGCCAGGCAGCCGTGCTGATACATTTTGCCCCGGCGGGTGGCGCAACCCATGGCCAGATTTTTCAGGCTGCCGCCGATACCGGCCAGTTCGTGGCCCTTGAAGTGGGACAGAGTCAGCAGGGAATCCGCGGCCAGGATGTCTCCAGCCAGATGGGCCTCCCGCACATGCTTACCCGGAAACGGCACGGAGATTTCGTTGCGACTGTTCAACCCGTCGGCAATGATTACCGGAGCCTGGAGCAGCAACGGATCAAAACCGTGCTCCGCGGCCAGCATGCCGTGGGAAACGGCTTCGCCGCGCTGTCCGACATACAGGGTGTTGGTGTCGGTCAAAAACGGCCTGGCCCCGAGCTTGCGCAGGAACGCGACGATGGGCCGCACCCAGGTCGGGGTGATGAACCCGGTCACGCCGGATTCGCCGAAGTGCATCTTCACCGCGGTCAGATCCCCGGATCGCACCACGTCGGAGACGCCGCCGGCCTTGAACAGCCGGCGCAGGCGGACATCGTACGCGGCTTTGCGGGTCGCGCGCAGGTTCCAGAAAAAAACATCGCTGGGCATGGGGGGATAATATGGTTGAAGGTGAAAGGTTGAAGGATGAAGTCAGAGAGGGGCTATAGATTCGGCGGGAGAGTCGAAATAGCCGGAAAGCCGTGATGTAATCGCAAGCTCGAAAGGGCCAAGCCCCGCCGCGCGGATCAGGTCTTGCAGATACTCCTCCTGGTCGTGCAACACACGGCTCTCGTCTGGATGAATCTGCAACAGGTTGCGCTCGCGTCCCGTGACCCGAAAACGAAATCGGCTCAAGCCCAGGGCGGAAAGACCGTCTTCCACCCGCCCCACAGCCTCCATCTCCGCGGCCGTAACCCGGCGATCATAGGGAAAGCGGGTCAGCAGGCAGGCACGGGAGGGCTGGTCCGGGGCTTCGAGGCCGAACAGTGCCGAGGCTCGGCGGATGTCGGCCTTGGTCAGTTCCGCCCGGGCCAGGGGACTTTGGACGTTCAGCTCTTGGAGCGCCTTGCGCCCGGGGCGGTGGACCGCCAAGTCTTCGAGATGGGTCCCATCCATGACGAACCGTGACGATTCAGCGGCCATCTTCTGAAATATTGAAAACAGCGCCTTCTTGCACCAGTAGCAACGCTGGTGGGAGTTGCTCCGGACTTCAGGCTGATTGAGCGGATCGAACCGGATGATGCGCGGAGCCACGTTTTGGGCCTGTAACAACGCCATGGTCTGGCGCTGCTCCAGGGCAGACTGATGCGGTCCCACGGCATGCACGGCTTGGAAGTCCAGGTTCCAGAGCCGGGAAACATGTACCAGAAACCGACTGTCCACGCCACCGGACACCGCGATCAGGCCCGGCTGCAAGGCCTCCAACCGGGTGCGCAGGGTTTGGAGCTTGGCCTCCAAGGAAGAGTCGGTCACTCGGAGAAAATCGGCTCCTGGGGTTCGCCCAGGGTGAACGTTCCCTTTTCGATCCACTGCTTGAGAGTCTGGGCGATTTCCAGGGACAGCGTGTAGCTGGTCAAGGGCACTGTGGCCGTATCCCGGTCGTTCACGCGAATGGTGCCGGAACGCAGCTCGGCGTAGCTCACATGGCCGTGGTTCCGGGCCACGCCGTTGGGGTAGTCGTGGCCGTAGTCCACCACGGGGACCATGATGTCCGCGTCGCTGACCCCGGTGAACCAGGCCATTTCCTCGTCCAGGATCGGGATGGGAATGCCCAGTCCGACGTTCAGGGAGCAGCCGTAGCCCAGAAAGCTGATCCCGCGCAGATAGCGGGCCTGCATGCCCTTGAGGTCGCCCTTGACCATCAGGGTCCCGGAAGGGGTCAGGGGCAGGCCGCGTTCGGTGCGTTGCGGCTTGGGGTTGTGCTGAGTCCCGGCTCCGATCACCCAGCCCGTTCCACCTCCGAGAAAAATTTTCGTACCCAGGCCGATGGTCCGGAAAAAAGGATCGTTGAACAGCGGGCTCAGCGCTCCGGAGGTGGCGTAGTTGGCGTTGGCGCAGCGCGGCTTGAGCGGCCCCATGTAGGTGTAGATGACTTTTTCGCCGAAGTTCACCGCGCAGTTGTAGTTCTGGTAGGCGTTGCGGGGGTTGAGCAGGTCCGCGCTCCGGAAATCCCCCAGGGTGTATTCCCGTTCCAGGGTCTTGCGGGGGTAGCAGTCCGTTCCGTAGCCCGTGGCGCGCAACCGGACCTTTTTGCCTCGAAGCAGATCCTCGATCACATGGCCGCCGCCGTACTTAAAGCGCCCCGGAAAGACCTTGTTCAACGGGTCGTCCTCGGCTGGCTCCGTTGCTCCAAGAAAGGCGTCGGCCGCAGCGAGTCCGCCGTAGGCCGGAACATCGTTCAGCCAGACCTTGGACGCCTTGATCAGCGGCGGCTCGGGCTGGCCAATGTTAAAAAGCAGACCGGAGGAACACATGGGGGAAAAGGTGCCAGTGGTGACCACGTCCACTTCCCGGGCCGCCTTGACCTTGCCCATGGATTTCACGGCGTCGATCATTTCCCTGGCCGTAAGCACCACGGCCTTGCCCTTGCTGATCCGGTCGTTGATCTCCCGGATGGTTTTCTTGACCTTCTTCGGTTCGCTCATGTGGTTATGTGGTAACGATTCAGTGGTGATGAGATGGAAAGGGAATAATGGGAAGACAGGGGGTCAGGCAGACACGGTTGGCGCTGTTAGGGTGCGCTGGAGCCGATCCATGGTTTCGTAGTCCGTGAAATCGAAACGCAGGGGGGTCAGGGTGATGTAGCCCTGGGTGAGCAGGCCGCGGTCCGTGTCCTGGCCGACTTCGCCGGCCGGGATCTCCCCGTGCAGCCAGTAATAGCCCACGCCTCGCGGGTCAACCCGATGGTCGTGCCTGTCGTGATACACGGCCTGGGTTTGGGGACAGCAGCGCAGCCCCAGGGTCTCGCGCAGGTCGCGGTCCGGAAAGTTCAGGTTCAGCAGGCAGCGGGAAGGCAGCGCGGCCCAGTCCATGTCCTGAACCAGACGCACCGTGTAGTCCGCCTGATCGTCCAGGTTCGCGGGGTGGAAGTTGTCCATGGACACGGCCAGGGACGGCAGACCGGCCAGGGCTCCTTCCGTGGCCGCGGAGACCGTGCCGGAATAGAGGATGTCCACGCCCACGTTGGCCCCGTTGTTGATGCCGGAAATCAGGACGTCCGGCGGTTCGTCCAGAAGCGAACTCAGGGCCAGCTTGGCGCAGTCCACGGGGGTTCCGGTTACCCCGACGCCCTGAAAGTCCGGCTCCCGGAGGTGCTTGATCTTCAACGGCAGGCTCAGGGTGATGGCGTGCCCCACCGCGGATTGCTCGGTCAGCGGAGCGACCACATGCACGGTATGTCCGGCCCGGAGCAGGGCCCGGTACATGGCCCGCAGCCCCAGGGCGTAAATCCCGTCGTCGTTGGTTAGAAGGATGTCCATTGGGACTGCACGTCGGGGTATTTTTTCTTGGCCTGGGTCAATCCCAGCTGAAACGCCTTCAGATTCGACTCCAGAAACCTGGGGTTCAAACTGGTTTCCAACCCTTTCTTCATGGCCCGGGGAAGCACGAAGGGCACCAGGTGGGCCAGGGCCCCCAGCAGGACCATATTCGCGGCCTGAACCATGCCCAGTTTGTCCTTGGCCAGGGTGGTGAAGGGCAGGCCCCAGTAGATGTTGGTCGGGGTCTGCTTGACCAGGGAGTCGTCAACCAGCAGATAACCGCCCGGTTTGAGGTGGCGGTAATACTGATTGCAGGCTTCCTGGCTGAGCGCCACCAGCAGGTCGAGCTGTTCCGGCTTGGGGTAGCTGATGGGCTGGGAGCTGATCACCAGGTCCGAGCGGCTGGCGCCACCCCGGGCCTCGGGGCCATAGCTCTGGGTCTGGGCCACGAAGTAACCTTCTTCCAGGGCCAATCCGGCACCCAACACCTTGCCTAGAGTCAGAATGCCCTGTCCACCCAGGCCGGAAAGCCGCAACTCAAAGCGTTGGATTTCTTGGGGGTTCTTCATGATGGTGCTCCGTCCGCCAGGCGGGCTTTGATCGCGGCGTGGCGTTCCTCCAGGGAAGGCCGGTTTTCTTCGACGAAAATCCCGATGGGGGTGCGCTTGGCCCGCTCCGCCTCGGAAAGCTTGTCCAGGGCTTCGATGGGCGTGGCGTTCTTCTTGTACCACTGGTACATTTCCACGTTGGTCTTGAACTTGTTCTTGCGCCCGAACTGGGTGTGGCAGGGGGTGAGCACCTCCACCAGGTTGAATCCGGGCCGCTCCAGGGCCGTGGCCAGTATCCGGTCCAGCAGCTTGACGTGCAGCACGGTGCTGCGGGCCACGTAGGGCGCACCGGCGGCCTTGGCCAGATTGACGATGTCGAAGGCCTGTTCCTGCTGCCCGTACGGGCTGGTGGTGGAATAGCAGTTCTCCGCCGTGGTGGAGGAACTCTGGCCCCCGGTCATCCCGTAGATGTTGTTGTTCAGGATCAGGGCGGTCACGCCGATGTTCCGCCGGGCCGCGTGCAGGAAGTGGTTGCCGCCGATGGACAGTGCGTCGCCGTCGCCCATGACCGCGATGACCTTCAGCTTCGGGTTGGCCATCTTGATTCCGGTGGCGAAGGTCAGGGCCCGGCCGTGGGTGGTGTGCACGGTGTTGAAGTCCACATAAACCGCGATCCGCCCGGAACAGCCGATCCCGGCCACCAGCACCACTTCGTCCTTGGTCAGGCCGAGCTGATGCACGCAGCGCACCAGGGAGCCGAGCACGATCCCGTGACCGCATCCAGGGCACAAAACATGCGGGAAGCGCTTGTTGTGCCGCAGATAGTGATGAATCAGTTGGGTAACTTCTGCCATGATTGTGTTTCCTGTCTGCTACGCTTTTACGAGCAGTTTGAGAATCTCCGCCGGAGTGATGATCTGCCCGTCGATTCGGTTCAATGTGCGGATCCGGCTGTGACCGTCGTTCACGCGCTTCACTTCACGGGACATCTGGCCCATGTTCAACTCCGGGACGATGACGGTCCGGCATTGCCGGATTATCCGGTCCACGGCCGGTCGCGGGAAGGGGAACAGGGTCTTCAGCTTGAGCAGACCGGCCTTGATGCCCTTTTCCCGGGCCTGCAGCACGGCCAGATGCGCGGAGCGGGCCACGCAGCCGTAGGCGATCACCGCCACCTCGGCGTCCTCGCAGGCCGTCTCCTCGACGATCTGGATGTCGTAGAAAAACTGATCGATTTTGCGGAACAACCGCTGCATCAGCTTTTCCACTTCATCGGGCCGGGAGGTGGGATAGCCGTTGACGTCGTGGGTCAGGCCGGTGACGTGGAACCGGTAGCCTTCTCCCAGAGCCGGCATGGGCGGAACCCCGCGCATTGATTCCTCGTAAGGCACGAACCATTCCGGGGGCATGGAGGGCTTGATCCGGGAAAAAATTTCGTAGGTGTCCCTGTTGGGGATATGAATTTTTTCACGGGTATGCGCCGTGATCTCGTCCAGCAGGAGAATGACCGGCGAACGGTACTTTTCGGACAAGTTGAAGGCCCGCACGGTCATGTCCAGACACTCCTGCACGTCACTGGCTGAAAGGACGATGATCGGGTGGTCGCCGTGGGTGCCCCAGCGGGCC
Source organism: Desulfonatronum sp. SC1 (assembly GCF_003046795.1). Taxonomy (NCBI): domain Bacteria; kingdom Pseudomonadati; phylum Thermodesulfobacteriota; class Desulfovibrionia; order Desulfovibrionales; family Desulfonatronaceae; genus Desulfonatronum; species Desulfonatronum sp. SC1. Next base: position 137,466 of record NZ_PZKN01000003.1, read on the forward strand.
TGCTGCACGTCGCCCTGGGCCGGGCTGGTGGGCATCCCGGTGCTGGGGCCGCCGCGCATCACGTTGACGATCACCAGCGGCGTCTCGGTCATGGAGGCGTAGCCGATGTGTTCCTGCATCAGGGAAAATCCCGGCCCCGAGGTGGCGGTCATGGATTTCCGACCGGCCAGGGACGCGCCGATCACCGCCCCCAGGCTGGCGATTTCATCCTCCATTTGAATGAACACGCCCTCTGGAATCCCGGGCAGACGTTCGGCCATGATTTCGGCGATTTCCGTGGACGGCGTGATGGGATACCCGGCAAAAAAGGAACACCCGGCCAGCAGGGCCCCCTCCACCACGGCCTCGTTGCCCAGAGCGAAAATAGCCCGCTCTTCCTTGCGTTGATTTTTTTTAACCTTCGTGGGCATGGTCGACTTCTTTGTTGGCTGTGCTGCGTTTCATCTTCACCACAATGGCGAAATCCGGACAGTGGTACTCGCAAAACCCGCAGTTCCGGCATGATGCGCCCTGGATGACCCTGGCTTTGCCGTCCGGTCCCAATTCCAAGACATGACCGGGACAGAAGGCCACGCAGACGCCGCACCCCTTGCACCAGTCAGGATAGATGGAAACCACCGCTTGTTCTTTCTTTTTGGCCATAATCACGCTACATGTGCTGGGAGGATCGTCGCCGTGCGCAACCGGAAAGGCGACATGAGTGCGGGCGAGCCGCACTTCCACGAACACGATCCGTCTTTTGCGCGAGAGACGGAACGTTGGGCTTAGCGCAACCCACAGAGGATTTCAACATGGCCGTGCAAAAAAAAATGTTCATTCCGGACATTCAGCCCGGAACCCGGATCGACGAGGTGTTCGTCCTGGTGGAGGCCCGGCAGGGCCAGGCCCGCAACGGCCCGTACTGGCAGGTGCGGTTGCAGGACGCCCGCGGGGCCGTGGATGGAAAGATCTGGAGCCCGGTCAGCCAGAATTATCCGGAACTGCCCGTGGGTGAAGTGGTCCGGGTCGCCGGAAGCGCGGACCTGTTCCGGGACCAGCTCCAACTCCGCATCGAACAACTGGAAGCCGTCACGGCCCCCCGGGACCAGATCGACTGGTCCCTGTTCCTGCCGCGCAGCGTCCGGGAGCCGGAGGAAATGCTCCTGGAGCTGGAGGAACTGTGCAAACGGGAGCTGCATCACGCCCCGTGGCGCAAATTCTGCCGCAAAATCCTCCAACACCCCGAAATCCGCTCCCGCCTCCTGCTCGCCCCGGGGGCCAAGTCCATGCACCACGCCTACATCGGCGGCCTGCTGGAGCATACCCTGTCGGTCTGCCGCCTGAGCCTGGCCATCAGTGACCAGTATCCCGAAGTGGACCGGGAAGTCCTGCTGGTGGGCGCGGTGTTCCACGACCTGGGCAAGGCCTGGGAACTGGATGCCGGAATCCAACGCGACTACACCGACCCCGGGCGGCTCCTGGGCCACATTCTGCTGGGCCTGGAAGTGCTCGAACCGTTCCTGGCAAAAAACGACGACCTCGCCCCGGGCCTGAAGCTGCACCTCAAACACCTGCTGGCCAGCCACCACGGAACCTACGAATACGGCTCCCCCAGCCTCCCCAAGACCTCCGAAGCCCTGATCCTGCACTACGCCGACAACCTGGACGCCAAGGTGAACATGACCTCCGTGCTGGTGCAGGCCCTGCCCGAGGAAACCACCTGGACCCCCTACCAACGCAGCATGGAACGCCAATTCTATCGCCCGGAACGCACCCCCAAACCGGAAACCAAACGCCCGGCAGCGGCAAACCGGACGGAACGCCCCGGCGTCCGCAGCTTTTTGCATGAATTGCAGCCAAAGTATGCGGATGTGAATGAAAATGGGGAGGGGTAATTTCTAGAGCTCCTTCGCTCGTAACCGCCCATAATATTTTGAGGCCATCTTCCTTTCAGCGCCGCGCCGCCGTTTGGCGCGACTGCTGGAGCGCACTATTATGCGCCATGTTCTTTAACTCGATTTCATGGGCCTCATACTCACCCAGATGGGCGCGCATCAGGCTTTTCCAGAGTTTTCCATGGTTTGGGATAGAGAAGTGGAGCAGCTCGTGGACGATGACGTAGTCCCACAACTCCTGCCTGAGTTCGAGCAGGTCCGTGCTGAAGTTGAGGTGTCCGTTGGTGGAGCAGGAGGCCCATTTATTCCGCATCGGGCGCATACCAAGCCATACCACGTCAACGTCCAGTTTTTTCGCCCAATGAAGGACTCGATCTTTAAACGCGCGTTTTTGATCCAGTGCCGCCGTCACTTTAAATCCTGTCCGCCTTTTCCAGCAGCCTGAAAAGCTGATTCACCAAGGCTGTCACCCGTTCCAGGTCGTCACTATTGGCCAGAACGGCGAAGGTCACTTTTTTGCGCAGCTCGCGCAGCGAGTTTTCGCTCTTCTTCCAGTTGGGAAATTCCACGAAGGCCTGCTTGATCGTGCGGCTCACGTCTTCAGCGTTGTTGATCTCCGCATCAAGCAGCGTTCGATAGACAAAGTAGGTCAAGCCATCAAAACCCTTCTTTGCCTGCTCCTTTTTTCGCGCCTCATTCGCTTCCACTTCCCGTAATAACGCGTCCAGCGCATCAGCCGTGCTGGTCTGACGATCCTCAAAACTCTCCTGTACCGCTTGCGCCCGCTGGGCCATGGCGATGAGATACGGGTCGTCGCTCTCCTCCTCGGCCTTTTTTTCAATGCTCTTGACCAGGTTGATGATCTTGTTCCCGTCTCCGCCCTTGTTCTCGGCGATATACCTGACCGTGTCTTCGTTCAGTTCCAGGATTTCGTTGACGGGCAGGATGTAACCGGTCCCGACATGCTTTTGGACCAGCTCACGGGTCTTTTTCTGGAAATCCCGATCAACCTGGATCCGCTTGGCGTAGGCCTTTCTCACGACGTCGTAGATCGCCGCGAGCGTGCCGTAATCATCGATGAAGGGCCGCAGGAAGGCATCCGGGGAGATGATCTCGTAGAGCATCTCGATCTCCTTGAATTCCTTGAAGAACGCCTTGCGCCGTTCCGGGTCGCGAAAATGCTCGATCAGGGCGTCGACATCCTTGTCGTCAAAATTCCGCTCGATCAGCGCCAGGTATCCCGGAGCCCGCTGGTCCATCTTGTTCTGGAAAAGCACCTTGAGGAGCTTCAGGTCCTTGACGATGGCGTTGATCTCTTCGCTGTCAAAGGCCAGGGCCTTCTCCAGCTTGTCGAAGATGCCGACGAAATCGAGCACAAAGCCGTGTGGCTTGACCATCTCGGCTAGCTCGTTTTCGTAGGGACGGTTCACCCGGGCGATGGCCTGCAGCAAGGTGTGGTCGCGCATCGGCTTGTCGAGATACATCGCGTAGAGCACCGGCGCGTCGAAGCCGGTGAGCAGCTTCTCGGTGACGATCAGGATCTTCGGCTGCTGCTCGAGCTTGCCGAAGCTCTTGCGGATCTGCCGCTCTTTTTTCGCTTCGAGGTGGAATTCCTTGAGCAGCGCGGAGTCGTTGTTGCTGCCGGTGTAGACCACCTCGGAATATTCGGCCGGCAAAAACCGGTCCAGGGCATGTTTATAAAGGGCGCAGGCCTCGCGATCGACGCCCACCAGAAAGGCCTTGTATCCCAGCGGCTCGACATTCTCGCGGTAGTGCTGCGCGACAAATTGCGCCACCTTTTGAATGCGGTCCGTGCCCTTGAGAAAATTCTTCAGGTTCACCGCCCGTTCGAGGATCTTGTTCAGCTCCGCGATATCCGCCACACCCTCGGCTTCGGCCAGGGAGAGGAACTCCTTGTCCAGGGTTTCGTGCGGCACCAGCATCTCGCTTTCGGCCAGGCTGTAGTAGAGCGGCAAGGTGGTGCCGTCGCCGATGCTGTCGGCAATGGAGTACTTGTGCAGATAGCCCTTGTCGTCCTCGCAGCCGAAGGTCTTGAAGGTGCCGCGTCCGTAGGCGGTCTTGTCCACCGGGGTGCCGGTAAAGCCGATATAGCCGGCATTCGGCAGCCCGGCCATCAGGAAGTTGCCCAGATCGCCGCCCGTGGTGCGGTGCGCCTCATCGATCAGCACGTAGATATTCGAGCGGGTATTGATATTCGCCGGCATGTCGCGGAACTTGTGGATCATCGTCACGATGATCCCCCGGTAGTCGTCGCAGAGCAGCTTGTTCAGCCGCGCGATGCTGCCGGCATGTTCCAGATTGCTTAAGCCCAGGGCGGCCAGGTTCTTGAGCATCTGATCTTCCAGCTCGTTGCGGTCGATCATCAGCAGAATCGTCGGCTTGTCCGCCTCGGGGGCGCGGAAGAGCCGCTCCGCCGCCTTGATCATGGTGAAGGTCTTGCCGCTGCCCTGGGTGTGCCAGATCAGGCCGCGGGTGCGAACGGGATCGAGAGCGCGGCTGACGGTGGCCTCCACCGCGCCGGTCTGGTGCTGGCGCAGGATGTATTTGTTCAGCTCCTCGTCCTTCTCGGCAAAGACGATGTAGTCCTTCAGGAAGGCGAGCACCTGCCCGATGGCGCAGAAGCTCTTCACCTTGGCCTCCAGCTTGCCGATCTCCTCATTCTTCCAGTTGAAGATATTCCGGCGCACCGTGTTCCAAGTGACCCCGTAGGAAAAGCCGATGGCGTCGGTGGCGGTAAAGACTTGCTGGGACACGAACAGCTCGGGCGTTTCGCGGTGGTAGCGGCGGATCTGGTCCACCCCCAGGGCAATCGCCTCGTCTTTATTGGCGTTCTTGCACTCGATCATCAGCACCGGTATGCCGTTGATCAGAAAGACCACATCCTCCCGCGTGCCGTAGTGGCCGTTGTGAAAGGCCCACTCCTCGGTGACTTCATAAACATTCCGGCGAGCCGCCGGTGGCCTCTCCGGATCATCATAATCGATCAGGACCAGATCGCGCTCGCGCTTCTCCTCGTGATCGAAAAATTTGCCCCGGTTGCGCAGATGCTCGACGAATTCCCGGTTGCCGAAAATGTCGGCGTGGAGATGGCGAAACCGACCGAGCAACGCGCCCTCGGCCTCGGCATAACGCGGGTTGAACTCCCGCACCTTGGCGTCGAGCAGGTCGTCGAAGAAGAGCGAGCGGTTCTTGGAGCGATCGGCTGGCGGCACGTCAGGGTCGAATCCGCGCCGCCGTTCGGCTTCCTCGTGGGACACGAATGTCCATCCGATGGCCTCGGCGTAGGTGAGGATGCGGGCTTGGACGGTTTTGTGTTCGGAGGGTGTGGGCATTTTAGTGGTCACTCATCCGGTTTTGTATTCCTTCCCAGCTGCTTCATAATCCGGTCGAAGTCGCTTTCAAACAGCCGGTCCTGCACGATGCGGTATCTTTCAAACTCGCACTCGGCGTGGGCCTTGGCGATCTCCGCCGTCACTTTTCCCGCGTCCTGCAAAATTTCACGGTCGGTCGCCTCAATGAAGCGGTTCAGTCGGGTTTCCCAATCCTGCATGGTCATGGGGATCTTACGCAGCGCCATAGCTTCCGCAACATCCAGATAGGCCGAAACCAGCCGTACCAGTTGCGCCATTTCATATTCGTTCAGGTAGTTCTTGGCCACGCCGACGTCGAATTTCTGGATTTTCCCTCGCGGGGCGTCCTTCCAAGTGGTCAGGCCCATGTTCTCTTTTTCGGCATTGGCCCGGTGGAAAATAACCTCAGCTGCCGTCTGGCCGTGGATTGCCCAGTGCAGCTTGTTCTGTACAGTCGAGAAAAATCGCTTGGTGGCCTGGGCCGTCACGTCATAGTCGATGGAGGTCGCGTAGATGTCGGTGATTTTCTGGTAAAACTTTCGTTCGGAGAGGCGAATCTCTCGAATGCGCTGTAACTGCTCTTCAAAGTATTGATTGGTGAGGATGGAGCCGCCACTTTTCAGGCGCTCGTCATCCATCGTGTAGCCCTTGATGGTGAACTCCTCGATAATGGTGGTCGCCCATTTGCGGAACTGCACGGCACGTTCGGAGTTGACCTTGTAGCCGACGGCGATGATGGCGGCGAGGTTGTAGTGCTTGGTGTTGTAACTTTTGCCGTCGGCGGCAGTTATTCGAAAATTTCGAATAACTGCATTTTCCTGCAACTCATTGTCGGCAAAGATTTTTTTCAGGTGGTAGTTGATGGTGTGGGTTTCCACATCATAGAGTACCCCCATCATCTTCTGGGTCAGCCAGATGTTCTCATCGGCGTAAACCACCTCCACACCGCCCGTACCGCTTGCCGCGACAAAGGTCAGATATTCCGCCGCCGAGGAACGGACGAGGGATTTCTCATTCTTTCCGGATACCTTCGGATACTTGCCCTTACTCATCATTGGACACCTTTTTTTTGCACGCGAAGGCGCGAAATATCAATAAATCAGGCACCAACCTGCCCCCCTCAGAGTTCTGGCTTTTATGACAAATCCATTTGTGACTCATTTTTCAAAAAAATGAGCCGCAAATTAAGCGGAACGATCCTCCATCATCTCAACATTCCGTAATGGAAAGCTGGGCATGAGCCAAATTATATGTCGCTAAAGCATGTTTAGCGACATATTGGAGTTTTATTTGTCGCCAATATCGGATAGGCGCAGATTTATTTTGTGTTCTCCGGGTTGTTGGCATGGCTACCTACTCGAAATCGGGATTTTAAGATCGATATCATGAACGCGGGTCTTCGCGGTCATCAGTTCGTGAAGGAGGGTGCGGAAGAGGTCTTGGAGTTGCGTGCGCTTCTCTTCGTGAAGCTCTTTCTTCCTCTCAAGACTCTGAATTGCCGACGCGATCTCATTCTGGGTCATTAAATCTGGCAGAGGAATTTTGAATGCCGCGACTTCATGGCCCATTAAGGTTGCAGTTCCGTGTCCGGAGCGCCCCACTTTCTTAAACAGGTTTTCTCGGAACGCTTCCAGTGCGTAGAGAAGGAAGTCGGAGCGAAGCTTCGTTCCGGGGACGATGGCCTTCATATCCTGATTAATTGCCATCGGGACTTCGGCGAGAGCGACGGGTACAGTCTTCGCCAAAATCATTCCGCGAACGACAACAAAGACTGAACCTGCTGGGGCGAGCTTGCTGCCTTTTTCAAGTGCTTCCTGGGAGATATGATCCGTAACGTCATTAAGTCGAGGGCGCTTCATGTCCTTCGGCGACACCCAAGGAATTGTTCCCTGCCAGAATTCTGCAATCTTCTTCGACGGAGTTCCTCCGCTCTGGAATCGACAGACTTCCGAGAGCGGCACCACCTCCCAACTCTCCGGCACCGGACCGATTTCGGTTTTTTTTTGGGGTTCGTTGCGGAGGCCTTCGGTGAAGAGTTTGTGCATGAGGGCCTTTTTCAGCTCGGTGGTGGCCTGAATGATCCGCTCCTGCGCTACGATCGCCCGCTGCACCGTCGAAAGGATGTGCGCGATCTTTTTTTGTTCGGGGAGTGGGGGGAGCGGGAACCAAGATGCTGTTACGTCTGAGTCACGGACTGCGGGATAACTCGCGCCACGTTCCAATCCCGCCATCCGCGCATTGAAGTGATCGGTGATCAGAAACGAATATAGGAAACCCGGTTCTGCCTTCGCTTTATCGCACCGCAAAACGCAATATCCGGTACTCGCAATCGCACCGTCGAGTTCCGGAGGCACCAACGCGATTCGCTTGAGAGTTGGGCGAACTGTCGCAAACAGAACATCGTCAGTTTCGATCGCTTTTCTCGCTCGGCTTGGTGCTTCCGATCCGAGTGTGGGAGCCGCACCGGTAATTTTGAAAGACGTGTTGGAGACAGCTGAAACATCGACGTATTGAAAAACTTTGTCGGGTTTCTTCCGCGGATCACGCTGCTTCGCTTTTACGACGACATTTCCAATGAACGATTCCGTCCATGTCGCAGGAAGTGGATATGGATTGCCGTCCATCACGCCCCCCCTCCCTTCCGTTTGGATTCTTTGGCTTCAGTTGTCAGAGATATCCAGACAACTGCAGTGTCATCATCCGCCTTTGGCTGGGCACTCAGTGCGTGCACAATCTGAGGATCGGGAAATACATCGGCAAAGCGGATCATGTTGAAGAGGTTCCGCCGCCCAAAACCTCGTCCAAACTCCCTCGTCAATTGTGCACTCAGTGCGTGCACAATCTCTTTTCCGTATTCAGCACGCTGACTTCCAAGAACTTCCGTCTGAATTCGCTTGCCGATACGCCAGTAAAGCAACGTCATTTCCGCATTGACCGTCCGTGCGATGCCCTCGCGGATTTGCTCGATCATAGAGCGCACGTCGGCCACGAGTCCGGCGTCGCTCTGGATGACTTGCCCGATTTTATGTCCGCTGCTCACGATGCCGCTCATTCGCGTCCCCCGTTCTTTGCCAAAAGCTCCAGCACGGCCCGTCCCTTTTCCATGAGTCGGTATTTCTGGAGGCGACTGGTGGGTTTGTCGGGGATGGTTCGTTCGATCCAGGCGACGGTAAGCAGAGGCTCGAGATAGGCCTTTCGGAAGTGCTCCCGGTCCTTGATGCCAACGGCTTCCTGAAGCTCCTCGCGAGAGCGTGGAACGTCGACGAGGGCACCGAGTAGCGCCCTGACTTGCGGAGTGACTTGCTGGGTATCTTGCTGGGTATCTTGCTGGGTATCTTGCTGGGTATCTTGCTGGGTATCTTGCGGGGTATCTTGCGGGGTGACTTGCGGGGTGACTTGGTCCCGACCTGGTGCCGACTGAGTCCCTGACTCAGACTTTTTCCTCCGGATCGTCAGCACAAAAAAACCGCCATCAATCCGGATTTCCGGTTCAGCAAGGCCGGCCTTTTTGCATCGCCGGATCATGTCACGGATACCGGTTCCCATCCTTTCGATGCCCTCGTCCGGGATGAAGTTGTTTCGGCTGGAATCGCCCTTGTCGAAGACCTGGCTAGCCGTTCGCGTTCGCGCTCTTATACTTTTGAATTCAAAGGGATTAGCGGCACTGCGGATCATGTCGATCTGACGATTCAAGATTTTCATCTGACGATTCCTGACGATTCGGACCGGCCATAAATGTTACGAGCAAGCCGAAATCGGGCGATTAGGGGCGAAAAATCGGGCGATTATCGGCCGATTATGGTTTGTCTGCTTGAGGGACATATCGGGTAGATCGGCCTTGGCCTTGTTTTTCGAGAAGATTGAGTTGAGATAGGGCTTCTTGTCGGGTCTGAGGCCTGCGGGATATTTCTCGAAAAGCTTGGGAACCGTGTAGCGGAGCAGGAATGGGTCAGAGGTCAGCAGTATTCGTAGTTGCATGCGTTCCTCTTCCAGCTCCTTTTGAGCGGAGCTGATGAAGACGCGAAGCTTTAGGTTGGCTGCTGGATCCGTGCTCATTTATTCAATCCCCAGTTTCTCCAGAATCTCCCGCAAAGCCTTGTCGGTCTCCTTTGCCTCGGCTTCGATGACCTTGAGTTCCGCGACGATCTCGGCGATGGGCCGGTAGGTTTCGGCATCCGAGGTGTGGATGTAGCGGCTGGGGGAGATGTTGTAGTCGTTCTTTTTCAACTCGGCGTGATCGACGATGCGGCTGAGTTTTTCCTCTTCCATCCACCCGATGAGGGTGTCGGCGATGCGCTGGATGCCCTCATCCGGGATGAAGTTCTTGGGGTCGCCTTTTTCGAAGACCTGGGATGCGTTGACCAGCAGGACCTTGCCCCGGCGCTCCTTGGGCTTGGCCTTGTTCAGGAACAGGATAATGCCCGGGGCGGTGGTGTTGTAGAAGAGGTTTTCCGGCAGGTAGAGGACGCTCTCGATGAGGTCGTGGTCGACGAACCATTGGCGGACGGTCTTTTCCTTGTTGGTGCCGGCATTGCCCGATCCGCGGGATGCCGCGCCGGTGTCCAGGACCACGGCGGCGCGGCCTTTTTCATTCAGGCTGGCGTGCATGTGCTGGACCCAGCCCCAGTCGGCGGAGGATTTGCCGGGGAAGCCGGCCCCCGCCGGGAAGCGGTCGAGTTCGTCGTTGTCGTAGTCGGCCTCGGTGAACCAGTCCTGGTTCCACATGGGATTGGCCACGACGCGGTCGAAGGTGCGCAGTCTGCCCTGCTTGTTGCGGAATTTGGGGTTCTTGAAGGTGTCGCCGATCTCGATCTCGCCTTCCATGTCGTGGATGATCATGTTCATGTTGGCCATGGCCCAGGTGTCGGCGGTGTATTCCTGGCCGTAGAGCTTGAGCGGGGCAACGGTGCGCTTCCTGCCCTTGGCCGCCTCTTCCATGGCGATTTCGCACTTGATGAGCAGGCCGCCGGAACCGCAGGCGGGATCGTAGATCTCCATGCCGGGTTCCGGCTGAAGCACCTTGGACATGATGACGCCGACTTCCGGGGGGGTGTAGAACTCTCCGGCGCTCTGGCCGCCGCCCTCGGCGAACTTGCGGATCAGGTATTCGTAGCTCTTGCCGATGATGTCGGCCTCGACGTCCTCGAGTCCGAGGCGTTTGGTGCTGATCGCTTCGATCAGGTTGGAGAGCCGGTCGTCGTCGATATCCCGCTGGCCGTGGGTGGTGGCGTTGAAGTCGACGCGGTCGATGATGCCCTGCAAGCGAGGGTTTTCCTTGGCGATGGCCCGCATGTGGGTGGTGACGCCTTCGCCGATCCTGTCGGAGAGTTTGCGGATGATCGACCAGACCGGTTCTTCCGGGTCTTCCGGCAGCAGGGGGAGATAGAAGCGCACCAGCTTGTGATCGGCCTTGACCAGCTGGAAGGCCTTTTTGCGCGAACCGACCTCCGCCGCGATGCGATTGACCTCGTCATCGAAGACATCGCACAGCCGCTTGGTAAAGATCAACGGCAGAATGAAATCCTTATACTTCGGTGCATCCTTGGCGCCACGGATAGAGCAGGCCGCCTCCCAGATCCAGGATTCGAGGGATTTGCCTCTACTGTTATTGTTTGTCATTAGGCGGATAGCTAACCGATCCCGGATGATCAGTCCACATGCATCGTGATGGCCGAAGAATGGCCGCGACGGCAAGCAGTAGCCGGTCAAGACTGTTTCCGCTATTGCGGCTCTGGTGAGAGAGACCGAGAGCGGTCATGGGGCGTTCTGGCGGGCAGGAGGAATGAACGAAGCACGATTTCGAGTCCTGAAAGGACGACGTTTTTGTCAATTTCAACAGATTGCTGGAGAGTCATGGAACTGTCACGAATAGAATTGCTGGTGGCGGAGGAGAATGAGGATCGGTTCGCCGGTTTTTTGGCACAGCGGGTGTCCTGGGGGTGGGAGGTGGATCTATCCGAGCCGGGGTGGGTTCGGTTCGTGATCCATTTTGAAGCTAGGGACCGAGCTGAGTCTTTGCCACGGGATGCGGATCAGGCCCAGGACTTTCCGCGGAATTTGGCAGGTGAGCTGCTACGGGACGTCCGGCGGGAGTGGCCGGAGGTGGTCTGTTCCGAGTCCACGTATGAGGACAAGGATTGGGGTGAATCCTGGAAAGAATTCTTCAGCCCCGTGCGCGTTGACGACACCTTCCTGGTGCTGCCGCCCTGGCTGAAGTCCGAGGGCGAGGTCTCCGGACTGATTCCCCTGCTCATCGAGCCGAAAATGGCCTTTGGCACCGGGCATCACGCCACCACGGCCCTTTGCCTGAAGGCCGTGGCCATGTTGTGGAGGGAAGGGGCCGTTTCCGCGAATACCGGGTTTCTGGATCTGGGAACCGGCTCCGGCATTCTGGCCCTGGCCTGCGCCAAGCTCGGAATGACCGGTCTGGCCCTGGACATCGATCCCGTGGCCGTGGCCAACGCTCAGGAAAACATGGCCTTGAACGAGATTTACCAGGGGCTGGCCATCCAGAAAGGCGGGCTGGAGATACTCGATCCGGACCGGCGTTTCGGACTGATTCTGGCCAATATCCTGGCCGGTCCGTTGGTGCGTATGGCGCTGACCCTGGCTCGACGCCTGGAGTCCGGGGCATGCATGGTCCTGTCCGGAATTTTGGAGGAGCAGGCCGAGCGGGTGGAAAACGCCTATCGCGACCAGGGGCTGCCCGCTCCACGAAGGCTGACGGACGGTGAGTGGGTCGCGCTGATCTGGGCATGAACGGCAAGGGCCTCACGTCGTCTCCGAAGTGAGGCCCTTTTGGCGTGGGGGGCTTTGCGCACCCCATCACGATTTTTTCGTTGGTCCGCTATCCGACCCGCTTCAGTTCCTCCACGAGGCTGCCCAGTTCACCCAAGCCCGCGTTCAGGTCCTCGATGGCCCTGGATGTTGCCTGCATGGCTTCGGCGTTTTCCGTGGAAATGCGGTCGATTTCCTCCACTGACCGGGTGATCTCCTCGCTGGCCGCGGACTGCTGTTCCGCTGCGGTGGCGATGGAGCGGACCTGGTCCGAGGTGGCTTCGGCTAGGTTGACGATTTCACGCAGCTCCTTGCCGGATTTAGAGGCCAACTGAGTGGCACCTTTGACCGACTCCACGGTCTGGTCCACGCTGGCCGCATTGTCCCGGACCTCCACCTGGATGGCGGAGATGTAGTCGCCGACCTCCTTGGTGGCGGTCATGGTCTTCTCCGCCAGCTTGCGGACTTCGTCGGCCACCACTGCGAAGCCGCGTCCGGCGTCTCCGGCCCGGGCCGCCTCGATGGCCGCGTTTAGGGCCAACAAGTTGGTCTGGTCCGCGATGTCGTCGATGACGGTCATGATCCGACCGATGCCCTCGGCCTTTTCTCCCAGGCTGGCGATTTTCTTTTTCAGATCCAGGGCGTTGCGTTGCACGTCGGCAATGGCCTTGACCGCGTTTTGAACGATCTCCGCGCCGGACTGGGCCTTGATCTTGGCCTGGTCCGAACCTTCGGCCGCATGGGAGGCGTTTTTGGCCACTTCCAGAACCGTGGCGTTCATCTCTTCCGTGGACGTGGCTGTTTCCCCCGTGCGCATCTTCTGCTGCTCGGAGCCTTGCCTCGCGGCGTCCACCTGACTGGACATCTCCTGGGCCGAAGCGGCGATCCGGGCTACTACCTGGTCGATGCGCTCCGCGGCCTGAAGCATGCCGTCCCGGCGAGCCCGTTCGGCTTCCTTGCGGGCATCTTCGGCGTCCTGGGTGCAGATGTTGGCCCGTTCCACGGCTTCGGCCGCTTCCTTGGTCTTTTGCTCAGCCTCGAAAATTTTATTCCGCAGGTTGCCGACCATGGTATTCATGGCAATGCCCAGTTCTTCCATTTCGTCACGGGAGGCGAGGTTGACGCGGGTTTCCAGATCGCCGGCACCGACTTTTTGGGCAAAGCCGAGCAGTTGCTTCATGGGCTTGAGAATCGCGGCCCACACCGTGGCCTGGCCCACCACGGCGAAGACCAGAAGAATGACCCCGATCAAGCCGAGCAGCAACCAGGTGATGTGGCGGATCAGTTCCTGCTCTTTGGAGATGTCCAGAACGTAAACCATCACCCCGATTTGTCGTCCGCCGTAATCTTCCAGCGGGAAAGCCGTCAGGGAGAAGTTGTCATGGATGGCCACGGAGAGTTGTGATTTGGCATGGGCGAGCAGGGCAGGGGTGATCAGGCTGTTCACCGCTGGATCGTCGGCCCCGGAGACCTGAACGAACTGATTTCCGATTAAGGGATGCTTTTCCGCGTCTTGCAGGCGCTGGGCGATGCGCAACAAATCCGAATTCATGAACAGAAGCAGGTGTTGTCCTTCCCCAGCGGCCGCGGTCCGCAGGATTGGTTCGAACTCCACCAACATCTCCACGCTGCCCAGGTGTTCGCCCCGGGTGGAGGTCAGGGGCAGGACGCTGCGGATGTCGAAGCCCCCGACGCCGACCTCAAGTCCCTGCACCATGCGCCGTTCCCGGTTGGCTTCCATGACGGTTTGGCGAAAGCCGGAGATATCGTCGGAAATGTCGATTAACTGGCCGTCGCGACGAAAGTTCCTGTCCATCCAGAGCCGGACCAGGCTGCGTCCGTTGGGCAGGTGAAAGTGCAGTTTCAGCCGGTCATCCATCACAGCCTCGTAACCTTGCAGGGTGTGGAGCAACTCGGTGCGCAACATCTGGCGGGCCTCCTGGAGCATGGGGTCGGCCTCGTCATCAATATTTCCGGAAAGGGCGATCTGATAGGCCCGTTGGACCGCCTGCAACCGGGTGAAGAGCGCCGTTAATTCCTGCGCTTTCATGCTCGCCATATCCATGGCCGCCTCAATCTCAGCCACCTTGCCCAGGCCGATCTGGGTGACGAACTCGTTGCTCAGACGTTTCAGATTGGAGTCCGTCACGAAATACATCACCGCGCCCAGCATGAGCAGGGCGATGAACAAGGGGATGAAAACTTTTTCTCGAAGCTTGATGCGCACGGAAAAAACCTCCCATTTTGGCGGGGATTGTGGGAATGATTAAAGTTCCAACGGCGACGACCGCCGTCTGAGGATTCAGGTTCTCGTTAAAGCCAAAAACCGACTCAGCTGCAATGATTTGATTGAATTTGCTGAAATATTAAGTTTTGCGGCTCTTAAGCTCATTATTTTCATAAGACTATGTGAGGCTATGCCAAGAATACAAAATGAGGTCAAGCAATCGCCAGTCTTGTCCATATTTTCACGAAGATCACTGCGTTGCCGAAGATCACATGGAGGGATGGGAACTTGCTGAGTCGCTTAAAAATAGGAGCGACCTCTTTTGTTTTCTTGAAACTTCGTCTAAGTCCTCCTTCATCCCATGGTAGTGGGTCCGTTAACCATTTTATTCAGGAGGCGAGAGATGACTTTACGGCGAGTGAGTTTTCTTTTTTCGGTAATGATTTTTGGATGTTTGTTTGTTTTGGGAGGGCAGGGCGAGTACTCCCGGGCCGATGCGTCCAATACCATAACCCTTGGGTTCGTCATTCCCCTGACCGGAGACATCCCCAAGGTCGGTGAATCCTCCCGCTATGCCGCCGAAATGCTTCGCGAGGAGATCATGGCCCAGGGCGGTCTGGAGATCGGGGGCGTCAAGCATGAGTTGCGGTTCATTTACGAGGACAACGAGTCCAAGCCGGAATCCGCGGTCATGACCATGCTCAAGCTGATCGACCGGGACCGCGTTCTGGCCATTGTCGGCCCGCAGTCCAGCAAGCAGGCCGTGCCGGCAGGGCAGGTTGCCAACGACAACCGCACCCCGATGATTTCTCCCTGGTCCACAAACCCTGATGCGACATTGAACCGTCCCTGGGTCTTCCGGGCGGCATTCCTGGATCCGTTTCAGGCTCCCGTGGCCGTGGATTTTGCCATGAAGCAGTTCAATGCCGACAAGGCAGCCGTGCTTTTTGCTCTGGCGAATGATTACAGCAAAGGGCTGGCCGAATTCTTTCGGGATGATTTTGAATCGAAAAATGGCAAAGGCTCCGTTGTGGCCTTTGAATCCTACGGCGATCGGGACCAGGACTTCAGCGCCCAGTTGACCAAGATCCTCGCGGCCCAGCCGGATTTCATCTTCCTGCCCAACAACTACAACGAAGTGGCCCTGATTGTACGCCAGGCCAGCGACCTGGGCTGGACCGGCCCTTTCATGGGGGCTGATGCCTGGGGTTCCGCCGAACTGATGACCCTGTGCGGCGACCTGTGCAAGGGGCACTATTTCTCCACCCACTACGCCGCTGCCGGGGCCACCGGGGCCACCAAGGATTTCATCGAGAAGTACCAAGCCAAGTACGGCTACACTCCGGACGACGTGGCCGCCCTGACCTGGGATGCGACACGCCTGGTCCTCGAGGCAATCCAGTCCACCGGTGGTTTATCCGGGAATCTGCGCAACGACAGAGCCGCCATCCGCGACGCCATGGCCGCTATCGAAGAGTTCGACGGCATCACCGGTTCAATGCGCTTTGACGATGAAGGCGATCCGATCAAATGCGCCGTGGTCGTTAAAATTAACGACGCAGGTGAGTTTGAATTCACCGAGTCTGTTTGTCCGTAACCTGACCTGAAGAATTGCTGGCCCGGGACGGACGCTCAAGTTTCGACCCGGGCCAGCTTCAAACCTCTTCCTTCCGAGGCATTCCCGTGGAATCACTGTTTCAGAACATCATGAACGCCTTGCAGTGGGGTAGCTTTTACTCCCTGATCGCCCTGGGCTATTGCCTGGTCTACGGGGTGCTCCGGCTGATCAACTTCGCCCATGGCGACATCTTCATGGTCGGCGCGTTCATCGCCTACTTCACGGCCACTTTTTTGATGGGCATGTACACGGATTTTTCCTTCGGCCTTTCCAATCCCATGGTGCTGGTCCTGACCATCCCCATCACCATGATTCTCACGGCCGGGGTGGGCGTGACCATCGAGCGGGTGGCTTACCGTCCGCTGCGCAACAAGGGGGCTCACCGGCTTTACGTGGTGATCACTGCCCTGATGTGCGGCCTGATTCTCCAACACGCCAACCTGGCCGTGCTGGGCGCCAGCCGGCGCAGCTTTCCGGACCTGGTGGAGCGCAGCGTGTATACCATCGGCGGGGTCACTTTCACCAATCTGCGCGTGGCCACGATTCTTGCCGCGTTTTTGGTCTTCGCCATGCTCTACACCATCATTTCCAAAACGCGGATTGGAATGGCCATGCGGGCCATCTCCTACGACCGCTTCGCCATTCCGCTGATGGGCATTCCCGTGGCCACCATCGTGGTGATCACCTTTGTTCTCGGCTCATCCCTGGCCGGACTGGCCGGGCTGCTCTATTCCATGTCCTATCCGGTTCTGGAGCCGTACATGGGAGCGATGATCGGCTGGAAGGCCTTTATCGCCGCGGTTGTCGGCGGGATCGGGGACATCCGAGGCGCCTTCGTGGGAGGCTTTCTGCTCGGCTTTCTGGAAATCATGGTCGTGGCCTTTTTCCCGTCCACCTTCCGGGATCTCATCGCCTTCAGCATCCTGCTGCTGATCCTGTCCATCAAACCTACGGGCATCTTCGGCATGGCCCAGACGACGAAGATTTAGAGAGGTTCAACGGTTCAAGGGTTCAACTGTTCACGGTTGTTTCAATCTGAACTGAACTTGGCCTCTTGTGCTTTTTCTGATCAACCGCTGAACCGCGAACCCCTGAACCCTCAATTCTGCACAGGCGGACCGAATCCATGCAGCGTTTTACCGTCCCCATATTGCTGGCCGCGCTTTTCGCCGGACTGATCGGCATGAGCCAGGGCGGCATGATCGACCTTTACATCCAGTCCGTGATCATGTTCATGGGCATCAACATCATCCTTTCCTCCAGCCTGAACATCGTTAACGGGTACATGGGTGAATTCTCCTGCGGGCACGCCGGTTTCATGGCCGTGGGAGCCTACGTTTCCTCCCTGCTTTCGGTCTGGCTGCTGACCGACGACAGGGTTTTCGGGCCCGCGGTGCTGTCCCCGGAGTTTGCCCTGGTCATCTTTCCCCTGTGCCTGTTGGGCGGGGCCGTGGCCGCCGCCCTGGCCGGACTGCTGGTGGCCATCCCTTCGTTCAAGACACGGGACGACTACCTGGCCATTATCACCATCGCTTCCCTGTACATCATCAAGAGCACCATCGAGAACATCAGCGCCATCGGCGGCCCCAGGGGATTCATGGGCATGCGCTCCACGGTGGTGTTCATGGAGGACGTGATCGAGTTGCCCTGGATGATGATCTGGATTTTCATCTGCACCGTCTTCACCATCTGGATCATCCGGCGCTTCGTCTCCTCCACCTACGGCAAGGGAATCATCGCCATCCGCCAGGACGAGGTGGCCGCGGAGATCATGAGCGTGAACACCAACAAGATGAAAGTGGTGGCGTTCATGCTTTCCTCCGGTCTGGCCGGTCTGGCCGGGGGCTTGTTCGCCCATGTCCTGGGCTACGTGAACCCCGGGGCCTTCGGCATCCTGAAGACCACGGAAATCATGGTCATGGTCTACCTGGGCGGCATGGGCTCCCTGACCGGATCAGTGCTTTCCGCGGTGTTGTTCACCCTGCTGATGGAAGCCATGCGGCCCTTGCAGATCATCAAATGGGTGATCGTGCCCCTGATGCTGATCATTTTAATGCACTTCCGGCCCGAGGGGATCATGGGCAACCGGGAGCTGTCAGATATTTTTCCACGCCTGCGCCGCTGGATTCAGTTCAAGTAGGGTGGGAGGAGAGCGATACATGGCCTTGCTGGAAATACAATCAATGACCCAGATTTTTGGCGGCTTGTGCGCCTTGTCCGACTTCAACCTGCGTTTTGACGGCGGCGAGCTGAATGGCCTGATCGGCCCCAACGGCGCGGGGAAGACCACGGTCTTCAACCTGGTCAGCGGCTTCTACAAGCCCAGCCAGGGAAAAATCCTGTTCAAAGGCACGGACACCAGGCGTTTGAAGCCGCACAAGATCACGGCCCTGGGCGTGGCCCGGACCTTTCAGAACATTCGGCTCTGGCACGACATGACCGTGCTGGACAATATCCGATTGGCCCGGCACCAAACCTTGGGCTACAACCTGGTGGACGCCCTGGCCCGGACCCGTCGCTATCAACGAGCCGAGGCGGATATCGAGCACAGCGCCCATGAAATTCTTGAAGCTCTCAAACTGGACCGCTACGCCCTGGAGCGACCCAGAAACCTGCCTTATGGATTGCAGCGACGGGTGGAGATCGCTCGGGCTCTGGCGGTCAAGCCGTCCCTGCTGCTTTTGGATGAACCGGCGGCAGGGTTGAACTCCACGGACATCGAAGGCCTGATTGAACTGATCCGCTGGATTCACAAGGAGTTCAAGCTGACCATCTGGATGATCGAGCACCAGATGGACGTGGTCATGAGTCTGTGCACCTGGATCAAGGTGATCGACTTCGGCGCGACCATCGCCGAAGGCACGCCCGACCAGATCCAGAACAACCCTGACGTGATCAAAGCCTATCTGGGAGATGGAACGCTGTGATGCTTTCAGTGGAAAACCTCAAGGTCAAGTACGGCAACATTCAGGCCCTGCACGGGATCAGCTTTCATGTGGACCAGGGCGAGGTGGTCACCCTGATCGGGGCCAACGGCGCGGGCAAATCCACCACCCTGATGTCCATCGCCCGCCTCACCCCGCCGGAGGCCCCCCGAGTCACGGAAGGTGACATCAGTTTTCAAGGGCAAAGCCTCTTGAAGACCCAGGCCCACGACGTGGTGGCCAACCTGAAGATCGCCTTATGCCCGGAAGGGCGGCACATTTTCGGCAATCTGACGGTCATGGAAAACCTGCAACTGGCCACGTATTCCCGGAAGCCCGGCGAGAATCTGGAGCAGGAGTACCAACAGATTTTCAACCTGTTCCCCCGGTTGCATGAACGCCGCCACCAGCGCAGCGAATCCCTGAGCGGCGGCGAACAGCAGATGCTGGCCGTGAGTCGGGCCCTGATGACCGGCTGCAAGTTTTTGATGTTGGACGAGCCGTCCATGGGCTTGGCTCCACTGTTGATGTACGACATGTTCCGGGCCTTGAAGCGCTTGAACCAGAACGGCATGACCATCCTCCTGGTGGAGCAGAACGCCCGCCTGGCCCTCCAGTTCGCCCACCGGGCCTACGTTCTTGACACCGGCGAAATTCGCATCTCCGGTCCCTGCTCGGAACTCATGGACCACCCGGAGATCAAAAAGGCCTATCTCGGCGGATGACCTCTTATCCTTGACAAGCAGCCAATACTGAGTTCGCCTGACTTCTGACTCTCCCCATGCCTACCCCCTATCCCGACCTCCGCCAAACCTCCCCTGACCTCGCCCCCCGAACCGTGCCCTGCCTCAGCCTTATCGGAATGGCCGGGGCCGGGAAGAGCACCTTGGGCCGAGCCCTGGCCGAAGATATGGGTTGGGCCTTGGTGGACACGGATCGGTTGATGGAAGCGCACTGGGGCGCTCCCTTGCAGGCATTGCTGGACCGATTCGGTTTGGAAGGTTTCCTGCGGGCCGAGGAAGACGTGGTGGCGAAGCTCTGGCTGTGGCGGACCGTGGTGGCCACCGGGGGGAGCGTGGTTTATGGACCGAGGGCTGTAAGGCGCTTGCGGGAACTGGGGCCCGTGGTTTATCTGCGGGTCGGCGTGGACACGATCCGTGATCGGGTCCGGGACGCTCGAGGCCGGGGCTTGGCCAGGAAGCCGGACCAAACCCTGGAACAGCTCTATGACGAACGCGAACCACTGTACCGGGCAGCAGCGGACCTGACCCTGGACATGGACGACTGCTCCATTCACAATGCTTTGGAGCGGCTTCGTCCGTGGCTTGCGGACCAACTAAACAATCTTCAGAGACGAACATGAAGCAAAAACGAGGAACAATCATTTTGGGCGCACCGAGCCTTGGAAGCGTGATCATATCCTGGCTTCCGGTGGTGTTATCCGTGATCGCTGCCCTGGCCTTGAGCCTGGAATATTGGCTGATGGAGACCGGACGAGGTGGGCTGTGTCCCACTGCCGGATGCGCGGTGGTCGGGACTTTCGTCAAATTCGGCGAAAAGGTCTTTATTGGTCTGGGAGTGATCTTTTTCTGGCTTTTGGCCGGCGCGTTATTTCTGGCCCGGCAATGGGACAAGAGTTGGCTTTGGCTGCTCATCGCCATCATCTTGACCGCCGGCTTGGCGTTCGACGGTGGAATTCTTGGCTTCCAGCGTTTCGGGATACAGGAAGCATGCGTCCTCTGTTACGCTGTGGGCGTGGCCCTGCTGCTGATTCTGCTGGCCTTCGGCGCGGCCCGGAAGTCCCTGGCCGCGGTGGTCATGGGATTGGCCGTCTGGACCGCGGCCTTCGCTTCCCAGGCCATGTTCCTGTTCCCCGAGCGCACCCCGGACCTGCGGGAGACAGTCCTGGTCACCCACCGCGCGGACACCTCCACGTATCCCCAGCTCTACTATTTTTTCAGTCTGCACTGCCCCTTCTGCACCCATGTCCTGGCCAGCCTGGCCACGCATCCCCCGGTCAGCGGCGAATGGAACCTCGTGCCCCTGGACACACAGCCCGAGGACCAGCGCAAGCTCACCGCCCTTCTGGACCTGCCGGAAACCGCCGGCAATCCGTTTCAAGCCATTCTCCTGGTGGAGCAATCGGCCGCTCCGGACATCGCCATTCAGCCCCAGGTCACCGAGGCCGCGCGCAAGGGCGGGACGTTCCTGCGCAACAGCGGCTTCCGCGGCGTCCCCCTGCTGATCATCCAAGAAACTCCCACCAAACGCGTCGTCCTCCAGGGCCGCGATCCCATCCTGAACTACCTGCTCGAAAAACGGATTGTTCCGTTTCGGCTGTTTTTCTGACGGCCGCGCTGCAACACGGTTCGGCGCTTATGGGGCATGGCACATGAGAGCATGCTCGCGAGCCTGAAATAACTCTTTTATCACCTTGCCGTCACGATTAGACAACAAGGGGTTTGTGTCCGCCGACGCCAGTTCACGTGCTTTTTACGCAGCCCTTCCTGCGTTTGTTGGAATTTGGATGACAAAAAAGCCTGTCGGTTATTCGACAGGCTTTTTCAATTGAGAATTGTACTTTTTGGTTTCTACACGAGTATCAGTCGTCTTCGTGGCAATATACGCATGTTGAGCATGCTGGTATTCGACGAGTTAGCGTGCATTACGAACATATCGTATAAAATGATATTTATAAACCATTTCGTAGCGCATACTGCCATTGCTGAAATCCACGACCCATGCAGAAGCAGTTTTATATGGCGCAGATGACCAATAACCTTCATTTCTTACAACCATCATGGATTTACAAGATGAATTGTAAAGATTGATTAATTCTCCTTTGCTTGGTAGTCGCCAGTCAGAATGACCACCAATTTTAATATCATCAGTATGCATTGCACGAGTCCATTCACCAGCAGATAGACCTTGTTGCCACATAAGCCCTATATTGTTGTCCGTTACGGTCCCATCTCCGTTGTCCACGCACTGCTCGGCAAAAGATGTGGAAGAGATAAACAGCATTACCAGAAAGAAAGTAAGTGCCACTGTCACTGTTCCAAAAATCTTCCTGTACATTGTTTTCATAACAATTCCTTTTTATTGGTTAATGGATTTTTGTACACTATTTGAGTATTCCAAAATATCCGAAATAAAAAAATGTTCTCAACAACTCACTACCTTCGTTCTATATTTTTCTCAGATCTTCTCCCTCCTTATTCGTTTAATTGTGATTGCTTTAAAACATACATAGCACATTTAATGCCATGACAAAAACAATATAATTTCAATGTCTTGCCAAAACGCCAATTCGCTTCGACAACATTGGTTGCGCAAGATTTGTTGGCAGTGACAACTTCCTTGATCTCCTTGCAATACAAATTGATGGCATATATGCTGTCACCATGATTTCCATGGTGATCGACACGAATGTTTTCGTGGCGGGTCTGCGTTCGGCACGGGGCGCTTCGCGTGAGGTGTTGCGACGTGCGTTGACGGGGCGTTATGAGCCTTTGTTCGGCAACGCGCTGTGGCTTGAGTATCGCGTTTTGCTGGATCGCCCGGTGTGGGGCGACGCAACTTCGGCGACGGAGCGTCTTGAAGTTTTGGCGGCTCTGGCGCAACGCGGCCGTTGGGTCACAATTTATTACGGCTGGCGGCCAAGCTTGCCGGACGAGGCCGACAATCACCTGATCGAGTTGGCCTTGGCGGGTAATGCCGAGGCGATTGTTACGCATAATGTGCGGGATGTTGGCTGTGGCGAGTTGCACCTCGGCTCGCTGCGCATCCTGACGCCCGCGCAATGTTTGGAGGAATGGCCATGAGCAGTACATTGACGATCCGTTTGCCCGACGATACGGCGCAGCGCCTGAAGGCGCTTGCCAGGAGCCGTGGATTGAGCACGAACAAGCTGATTGAGGAGTTGAGCGCGCATGCGCTGGCGGCCTGGGATACGGAAAACCATTTTCGGGCCTTGGC
Organism: Desulfonatronum sp. SC1; assembly: GCF_003046795.1. Classification (NCBI taxonomy): domain Bacteria; kingdom Pseudomonadati; phylum Thermodesulfobacteriota; class Desulfovibrionia; order Desulfovibrionales; family Desulfonatronaceae; genus Desulfonatronum; species Desulfonatronum sp. SC1. The sequence goes on from NZ_PZKN01000003.1 coordinate 160,235, forward strand.
GGCGACGGGTGATGTGAACCGGGCGCTGGAGATTCTGGAGCGGCTGGACGCCGAGGATAGTCAGGCGGGTGCATAGCGCGCCTGCCTCGCCGGCCCGCCGTGACTTGCCTGCCGACAAGCACCAACGCGCCTCGTGTTGTCAAATTTAAATTACAAGCCTGACCCCGAATCCACGCGGACGCCGACAAGAAACGCAAGGAGTAACGACGGACCATGAATCATGTGATCCATAACAGCATCGTGAATTTTATCTGGGGCATCGTCGACGACGTGTTGCGCGACGTCTATGTGCGCGGCAAGTACCGCGACGTGATCCTGCCCATGACGGTCATCCGCCGACTGGACGCGCTTTTGGAGCCGAGCAAGGAGAAAGTCCTCGGCATGAAAAAGCAGCTCGACGGGACCGGGATCGCCAATCAGCATGCCGCGCTCTGCCAGGCCTCCGGCGAGGCCTTTTACAACGTATCGCCCTTTACCCTGCGCGACCTGAAGAACCGCGCCAGGCAACAGCAGCTTAAGGCCGATTTCGAAGCCTACCTGGACGGCTTTTCGCCCAACGTTCAGGAAATCCTCGACAAGTTCAAGTTCCGCAACCAGATTCCCACGTTGATCGAGGCGGACATCCTCGGCCACCTGATCGAGAAGTTTCTCGACGGCCGCGTCAATCTCAGCCCCAAGCCGGTCCGGGACGTGGACGGCAACGAACTGTTCCCGGCGCTGGACAACCACTCCATGGGCACCATCTTCGAGGAGCTGCCGGCGTTGGATGAGTATACCGGTGAGTCCGATGATATCATCAATGATGAATTAGAGACGGAGGTTGAGGAATGACCGTCGATCGGCCAACCGAGTACCTCATCGGGCTTGTTCATGAGCTGCGTAAGTTGCCTGCCGAAACGGAGTGGGTGGAGTTCAAGCATAACCGGGCGGAGCCGGAGGAGATCGGCGAGTATCTATCGGCTCTGGCCAATTCGGCGGCGCTTCTGGGCAAGGTCAATGCCTACATGGTCTGGGGCGTGGACAACGAAACCCTCGATATCGTTGGCACGGCGTTCAATCCCGCGGCAGTGAAAGTTGGCAACGAGGAACTGGAAAGCTGGCTGCTTCGCTTGCTGGACCCCAAGATCAACTTTCGTTTCCATACGCTCATAATCGATGCTGAGGCGGTGGTCCTGCTGGAGATTGGCGCGGCCTTCCGGCATCCCGTACGCTTCAAGCACCAGGAATTCATTCGTGTTGGCTCATACAAGAAAAAGCTGAAGGACCATCCGGAGAAGGAACGCACGCTCTGGCGAGTGTTTGATCAGATTCCCTTTGAGCGAGGCATCGCTACTGAACATGTTTCCAGCGAGGATGTCCTGAAGCTTCTCGACTATCCCGCCTACTTTGATCTTCTCGAATTGCCTCTTCCAGATGGGCGCGCCGCGATTCTCGACGCCCTGGCCAAGGATGGACTGATTCATGCCTGCGATGCAGGCGGCTGGAACATCACGAATCTCGGCGCGATCCTCTTCGCGAAGAAGCTGGATGATTTCCCCGGACTCAGACGCAAAGCTATGAGAGTGGTTCATTACAAAGGGCGAGGCCGGATTGAAACCTTGCGAGAACAGGTTGGCGGGAAAGGCTATGCCAATGGTTTCGAAGGATTGATCCATTTCATTATGGCACTGGTACCTACCAACGAAGTGATCGAGCAGGCCTTGCGCCGAACGGTTCCCATGTTTCCCGAATTGGCGGTGCGGGAGTTGGTGGCCAATGCGCTCATCCACCAAGATTTGTTCGTGACCGGTGCTGGGCCGATGGTGGAAATATTCGAAGATCGAATGGAAATCACCAACCCTGGGGAGCCGCTGGTTAGCACCCAGCGTTTTGTTGACACTCCCCCAAAGTCCCGCAATGAGGTATTTGCCTCACTGATGCGGCGGTTTCGTATTTGCGAGGAGCGGGGTAGCGGAATCGACAAGGTGGTTTTCGAGGTGGAATATTTCCAGCTTCCCGCTCCACTTTTCGAAGTACTGGAAGGGTTTACCAGGGTCGTACTTTTTGCCCATCGTCCACTCAATGAGATGGACAAGGCGGATCGTGTTAGAGCCTGCTACCTCCATGCCTGTCTGAAGTGGGTCATGCGTGATTATTTGACAAACGCCTCGCTGAGGGCGCGATTCGGCGTTGAGGAAAAAAATATGGCGGCAGTTTCCAGATATATCCGAGAGGCTGTTGAAGATGGGGCGATCAAGCCGTTTGACAAGGAGGCGTCCAAAAAACACATGAAGTATGTGCCGTTTTGGGCAAAATCTTAATTGACGGGTAATTGATGGAACGCACCATTTCAAGAGCCTCGGTTTTCTTAAAGCATGGATTCATTGTATTTTATTTCGCGTAGGTACTTGATGGCTAATTGACAAGGGGAATGGATGAAGCCGACTGACACCAGCGAAAAGGGCCTGGAATCGATTATCGTCACCTCCCTCGTGGAGGAGGCCGGATACGTTCAGGGCGATCCGCGGGACTATGACCGGGAACACGCCGTCGATCCGCCCAAACTGCTCGAATTTCTTGCCGCCACCCAGCTCGCCACCTACGAGGCTCTCGGCATCAATGAGGAAGGCCCCAGGCGCACCCAGTTTTTGCACCGTCTGCAGGGCGAGATTGCCAAGCGCGGCGTGGTGGATGTGCTGCGCGGGGGCATCAAGCACGGTCCGGCTCATGTGGATCTGTTCTACGGCACGCCGACGCCGGGCAACGTGAAGGCGGCCGAGCGGTTCGCGGCCAATGTCTTCAGCGTCACGCGCCAGCTCCGCTACAGCCGCCTTGAGATCTCGCTCGCTCTTGATCTGGCCGTGTTCATCAACGGCCTGCCCGTCGCCACCTTTGAACTCAAGAACAAACTCACCAAACAGACCGTTCTCGATGCCGTGCAGCAGTACCAGCGCGACCGTGACCCGAAGGAGCTGCTGTTCCAGTTCGGTCGCTGCGTTGTCCACTTTGCCGTGGACGATCACGAAGTGCGTTTTTGTACCCACCTCAAGGGCAAGGGCTCGTGGTTTCTGCCCTTCAACAAGGGCGCGGGGGACGGCGCGGGCAATCCACCCAACCCGGCCGGGCTGGCCACCGACTACCTGTGGAAAGAGACTCTTTCCAAGGCGGGCCTGACCGACATCCTGGAGAACTACGCTCAGGTGGTGGAGGACAAAGACGAGAAAACGGGCAAAAAGACGTACAAGCAGATATTTCCCCGCTACCACCAGTTGAAGGTGGTGCGCATGCTGCTGGCCGATGCCGCCGAGAGCGGTATCGGCAGGCGCTATCTGATCCAGCATTCGGCGGGCAGCGGCAAGAGCAATTCCATCGCCTGGCTGGCGCACCAATTGGTAGGGGCACGGCGCGCCGTGCCCCTACGTGAGGCGGGTCGAAATTCACCCCTGTTTGATTCGATTATCGTAGTCACGGACCGGCGGGTGCTCGACAAGCAGATCCGCGACACCATCAAGCAGTTCGCCCAGGTTTCCGCCACCGTCGGCCATGCCGAGCATTCCGGGGACCTGCGGCGCTTCCTCAAGGCCGGAAAGAAAATCATCATTACCACGGTGCAGAAATTCCCGTTCATCCTCGACGAGATCGGCGACGAACATCGCGCGAGCAGGTTCGCCATCATCATTGACGAGGCCCATTCCAGCCAGGGCGGCAAAACCACCGCCGCCATGAATCGCGTGCTGGAGGAGACCGCGCCCTTCGGCGATTCTGATGACGAAGGGGGAGAGACGGTCGAGGACAGGATCAACAAGATCATGGAAGGTCGGAAGATGGTGATCAATGCCGGCTACTTCGCTTTCACCGCGACACCCAAGAACAAGACCCTGGAGATCTTCGGCGAGCCGGACCCGCGGCCCGACGGCGCCGTAAAGCACTATCCGTTCCACAGCTACACCATGAAGCAGGCCGTCCAGGAGGGGTTTATCCTCGATGTGCTGAAGAACTACACCCCGGTGGAGAGCTACTACCGCCTGACCAAGACGGTGGAGGACGATCCGCGTCTTTGACGCCAAGAAGGCTCAGAAAAAGCTGCGCAGCTATGTGGAGTCCCACGAGCACGCCATCCGCGAGAAGGCGGAGATCATGGTGGACCACTTCCACGCCCAGGTGATCAGCCTGCGCAAAATCGGCGGCCAGGCCCGGGCCATGGTCGTCACGGGCGGAATCGAGCGGGCCATCCAGTATTTCCACGCCTTCAAGGATTACCTCAAGGAGCGCAAGAGCCCTTACGCGCCTATCGTGGCCTTTTCCGGGGAGCACGAGTACGGCGGCAAGAAGGTCACCGATGCGACGCTGAACGGTTTCCCCGGCAGCCAGATTCCGGACAAGGTGCGGCAGGACCCGTACCGTTTCCTGATCGTCGCAGACAAATACCAGACCGGCTACGACGAGCCGTTGCTGCACACCATGTACGTGGACAAGGCGCTCTCCGGCATCAAGGCGGTGCAGACCCTCTCGCGCCTCAATCGCGCCCATCCGCAAAAGCACGACACCTTTATCCTCGATTTCCATAACGACTCGGAAACCATCCAAAAGTCGTTCGAGCCCTATTACCGCACCACCATCCTCAGCGACGAGACTGACCCCAACAAGCTGCACGACCTCAAGTCGGACCTGGACGGCTGTCAGGTCTATTCGCGGACGCAAATCGACAACCTGGTGGGGCTCTACCTGAACGGCGCGGACCGCGACAAACTCGACCCGATCCTGGACGCCTGCGTGGCCACCTACAACGCAGATCTCGATGAAGACGGGCAAGTGGACTTCAAGGGCAAGGCCAAGGCCTTTGTCCGCACCTACGGCTTCCTGGCCTCGATTCTGCCGTACTCGAATGCCGACTGGGAAAAGCTGTCGATATTCCTGAACTTCTTGATCCCGAAGCTTCCCGCTCCCAAGGAAGAAGATCTCTCCCGGGGCATCCTGGAAGCCATCGACATGGACAGCTACCGCGTCGAGGTGAAAACCAGCCTGAAGATCGGCCTTGCGGATCAGGATGCCGAAATCGGCCCCGTGCCCACCAGCGGCGGCGGTCGCAAGCCGGAACCGGAGCTGGACCAGTTGAGCAACATCATCAAGGCGTTCAACGACCAGTTCGGCAATATCGAATGGAAGGACGGCGACAAGATCAGCAAGGTCATCGCCGAGGAGATCCCGGCCAAGGTGGCGGCGGACGCGGCCTACCAGAACGCCATGAAGAACAACGACAAAAAGACCGCAAGAATCGAACACGACGCCGCGCTGCAACGGGTCATGGTCGACCTCTTGTCCGACCACACCGAGCTGTTCAAGCAGTTCAGCGACAACCCATCATTCAAGAAATGGGTGGGCGACACCATCTTCGGCGTGACTTATCAACAACAGGCCGAGCATTCCGCAACGGGGGCGGGCCAGGGACGGTAATCCAGGTTCATGAAAATGGCTCGAAAGCATGAATTTCAGGGCAATTGAAATCATCCCGGACTGCGAGGCGAAACAAAGAAATCTTCGTCGAGCTATGCTTTATCCGCATTGCGAGGGATATACTGCTCACGAGCCTGAAATATCCACGCCCCAGCGCATGAGCGCCATGCAGATCAACAGCGCGCCTTCGGTTCTGGAGATGCCCCAGTTGGTGCGGATGAAGAGCAGGACCAGGAGCATCATGGCGTTGAGCAGGATCATGGAAAGCAGGGCGCTTTCCGGGGCGTGGAGGGGGCGCAGGAGCATGGTCAGGCCCAGGACTCCGGCGAAGTTGAAAATGTCGCTGCCCAGCAGGTTGCCCAAGATCATGTCGTTGCGGCCCTTGAGCGAGGCGGCCAGGCAGGTGGCCAGTTCCGGCAGGGAGGTGCCTGCGGCGACGATGGTCACGCCGATGGCCCACTGACTCACCCCCAGGACCAGGGCCAGTTCCGTGGCCGCCTGGACCATGATCCTGCCGCCCAGGGCTACGCCGATGAAACCAAGCAAAAGCAACAGGTAGGTTCGCCAGACGATTTTTTCTTTCGCTTGACCGTCCTCTCCGCTCTTTTTGGGATCCCCGGGGTCCATGGTGATCCGGGCGATCTCCTTCGGTGCGCGGGTGAAGAGCAGCGCGGTGTAGCCGACAAGGCCGCCCAGCAGAATCATGCCCGACCATCTTCCCAGAAAATCCAGGTAAATCAGAGCCATGAACATCATGGTCAGACCCAGTAACAGACCTCCGTCTCTGTAGAGGAGAGTGGGGTGGGTGGGGAT